>NZ_JAJEJT010000006.1 GCF_021390645.1 Paraburkholderia flagellata | reverse complement strand
GCTGGCGGTGTCGTGTGCGTCACCAACGGCGCGACCTGTGTCACATGGGCAAATCTGCGTCAGCAATCACGGACGCGGCTGGCACCGTATCGCCGTCATCGAGTGTTTGGGGAATGAAGTCTCGCAGAAAATCCACCCAGCTTCTGATCTTCGCATCCAGGTACTCGCGGGACACGTAAAGCACGCGGATGTGGGTCTCATTCATGCGATGTGTCGGCAGTACACGCAGCAGCGTGCCGTTGCGCAGCCACGGAATTGCAGTCCATAGCGGCAGTGCGCCAATGCCTCGCCCGTCGCGCAATGCGAGTGCCATGGCTTCCGCTACGTTGACCTGAAAGGGCGAAGGAGGAAGCTCAAAGGTTTCCGTGCCATGAGGACCATCCAGATTCCATCGGCTTTGCGGAAATGCCGGACTAGTGGTGCGCATGCAGGTGTGAGCGGCGAGGTCGGCCACCGTGGAAGGGATGCCATGCCGGGCGAGATACGAAGGCGACGCGCACAAAATGTTGCAGGTCTTTGCAACCGGGACAGACACGAGACCGGAGTCCGGCAATTCAATCGCGCCCAGTTGAACCGACACGTCGTAGCCTTCTTCGATCAGGTCGGGAACGTGCTGTGAGAGCGTCAATTCGACGGAGACCTGTGGAAACAGCTCCTGGTACCGCAGGACTGCGGGCATCACATAGTGCTGACCGAAACTGGCAGTGGCATGTACGCGCAGGCGCCCCGACGGCAGCAAGTGCGCATTCGATGCCTCCGCCTCCGCCTGGTCCACAAAAGCCAGAATCCGGTAGCAATGGCCCAGGTAGCGCTGACCTGCGTCCGTTACTCCGACGTGGCGAGTCGAACGGTTCAGGAGGCGCGTCTGCAGATGAGCTTCGAGTTCAGTGACGGCACGTGAAACCTGACCTGTTGACTTATTCACGGAGTTGGCTGCTGCGGTGAAGCTGCCAGCTTCAACTACGCGCACAAACATCCTCATGTTGCTTATCGTGTCCATCATATTTCCTTTATCCCGCCGCATGTCACAGTGCGGGATGGTGCAGGCAACGTCACTCATGCCGGATTGGCATGCCCGCTCGATGCGTCCATATACTCTTTTGCAGAAATGGCGATCGCTTGCAGAAGTGCCGCGCCATCCAAAAGCTCGCGTTTTGCCTGATCGGCAGGAACCGAGGCCTGCCGCAGCAATTGCACTGAGAGTTTGTCGCAAGCCGCTGCGAGGCGCGCGAAATCCAGCTTGCGCAGCCTTCCCCGGATGACTCTCATGGGCCGGTGCAAGCCCGGATGCGACGAAGCACCCTTTTGCAGTGCGAGCAGGCTGTCACCAATCATCCAACCTGCGAGTAGTTCACGCAGGTCGGCTTGCGCACCTGATCCAGACTTGGCGCTGGAGGCTTCCGTGGCGAAGCGACGGCCGAGGCGATCGGCAGTGCAGCTAAGCCAGGCATCTCTGCGCCATCGTTGCGGGTTGCTGGCCAGCTCGGAGAGGTCTCGCCGAACCGCGCCACGCAGCCGCGCGATACTCGATGCACGGTCCGCGGGAAACAAAACCGAAAAAGCGAGCGTGGCCCACGCGATTGCCAGCAGGGTGGACAGTGCGTCGTTCAGGAACGCGGCACCGCTAATGCGTACCACGTTGCTGGGTGAAGTGAAGTTCCAGAAAAACAGGGCAAACCCGCTGCCGATCGATGCCGTTCGAGGATTGCGCATAGCGAGACCGGCAGCGATCGTGAATAAACCAGCAATACAGGCCAGCGGAATGAAGTCCGACACTGCCGGCAACAAGAGAAAATTACACAGGATGCCTACCAATGCTGCTAAGAATGCGCCCTTGAACCATCCCATCGCGGCGGCGATGGAGTTGGCACGCGTGGCGAAGAGCGCGCTTACCACCCCGACTGTGGCGACGAAACCCGCGCCCGAGGGCCACGCACTAAATAACCAGAAGATGGACGCGGCGACCACGGCGAAAAACGCCCGCATCCCGTTGTGCCAGGCAAGCACATGGTCATGGTGGAAGCCAAATTTCACGGTTGATCGCGGAGGATTTACCTGATCCAGATATGATTTGCGTGCAATAACCTCCTCCCATGCTGTGAGAAGCATGGTTAGCCGGTCAAGAATGAACAGCATGCTAGTCCGTGAATCGCTCGGGCCGGATACTTCCAAAACAAGAGCGTGCCTGATTCTTGACTTCAGAGAGGCAATTCTGGACTTTGCAGTGGAAGAATCGGTATTGTCGCCAGCCAGCAGCATTGCCGTTTCATCGACAAGATCAATCTGGAGATCGGGGGAACGAATCAGTTGCGCTCGCAGTGCGTGGATTGCGGTGAGCTGTGTTAATACTGCGACGATTGCGGCTCGCACATGACCAATGGCGAGACGGACTTCCGCGGATGCAGCGGCAGCATATTCGGCCGCAGTGTCCAGTTCGAGGGCGGCCGCAAACAGCTTGTGGATGGCGACCCCATCATTCTCGCGGCGAAGTGCGCGTGCACCGAACTGCGAAGCCTTGTCCACATATGCATGAAAATGCTCGCGCACATCTCGTAGCGGCGCCCCGGGGGCGAGGATCGCAGTCAGGGTTGCGTCGACCAGAATGCCAACGACAACATAGACAAAGCGCGCGAGCGCAATATCGAACGCGTGAAGGGGCACAGAAGCAGCATCCAGGCCGATGATCGCTGCCGTATAGCCCGCCAGTACCGCAGCGTATGCACGAAAATTCCGCAGTGCCGTCGCCAACCCGGTGCAAAGTCCAATCCAGCCAGCGAGTCCCAACAGGAACAATTCTGGCGTCTGCGCAAACAGGTCGACGAGCACGAGTGATGCGACCGCACCCAGTGCAGTGCCGAAGATCCGGTACTGGCTCTTCGACACGCTCATGCCACGACTGTTTTGGGCGACGACCCACACGGTGATTGCAGCCCATTTCGGGTCGTCGAGGTTCATGCAAAACGCGATGTACAACGCGATCAACGACGCGCCTGCAGTCCGGACTGCGTACGCCAGTCCCTCCCATGTAACGCCCGGGATGGGCAGAGGGGGTAGTGTCTTGAAGTCCACTAGATATGGAGTCCTTATCTGTAAGCAGTCAGATTTCGTACACCAGCAGGGTCAAACGCTACTCGTACGAAACGCGTCGTTCAGGCCAGTATTGCGCGATCGACCTCGCGAATCGCGACCGTACCGAGCATCGCCATGTTTCTGTCGACTTCGTCCCTAAGAAGTCCGATTGCATGTCGAACGCCCGGCCCGCCGCCCACGGCGGCGGCATACATGAACGGGCGCCCAGCGAATACGAACTGCGCACCGAGCGCGAGCGCCTTCAGAACATCTCCCCCGCGCCGGATTCCGCTGTCCATCATCACGACGGTCTGGTCTCCAACGGCATCGCAAATTTGTGGCAACACGGACAGAGGTTCGACCGCACCGTCGAGTTGACGCCCTCCGTGGTTCGACACGATGATCCCGTCCGCGCCAATCGCGACGGCGCGCCGTGCATCGTCCGAGTGAAGAATGCCTTTGATGACCAGATTCCCGCTCCAACGCTGACGAATGCTTGCGATGTCCGACCATGACAGATGGTCGCGTCCAGTGGTGTCGCGTATCGCCGAAGCGGACAGCATTGGCGCACCTCGTGTTGCGAACGAGTTCTCGAAGTGGGGCATGCCGTGGTTGATCAGCGTCCGGGCGAATGTGCCGAGCAGCCAGCGCGGGTGAGCAATGCCGTCCATCGCGAGACGCAGCGACGGACGCATCGGTAGCGAGAAGCCTGTGCGCACGTTGTTTTCGCGATTCGCCCAGACGGGAATATCGACCGTGAGGACGAGCGTGGAGAAGCCAGCGGCTTTGACGCGCTCGATCAGGGCGTCTCGGCGAGCGGCGTCGCCGGGGAGGTAGGCCTGGAACCAGGTGCCCGGTGCCTCAGCATGGACCGTCTCCATCGGAATGAGCGAGGAGCCGCTCATGATCGCAGGGATATTTTCATCCTGTGCCGCTGTGGCGAACGCGATGTCGCCTCGATATGCCGAGATGGCACTGATTCCGACCGGCGCGATTCCGAACGGGGACGAGTAGGTATGGTTGAAGATCGTGGTCTGCTGCGATCGCTGAGATACGTCGACAAGCACCCTCGTGCTGAACTTCAGGCGTTCGAACGCAGCACGATTCGCAGCGATCGACATGCCGTCCTCTGCGGCACCTGCAATATAGCCGAAGAGCGGACGCGGCAGAACGCGCCGTGCCGCTTCCTCGAAGTCCGCGAGTGAGAGGATGTTGCGCAGTCGCCGGGGGAGATGTTGTTTGACCCCGTAAGCCGCTTGTTCAATTCGCCCGACGGGCGTCGTCCCCTGCACATTCATACACTCTGCGTAGTCGTTCATTTCATCGTCCCACTGAGTTACGTCGGAATTGCTGCGCCAGCCCTCAGCGGCCGGTGTGGCCGACACCGCCGGAGAGCTGGCGGCGTCAATACGCAAACGAGCCCCGCTGGCGCATCAACTCGCGGAACAGCGCTGCGTTCGGCTGGAACGGTGCGCGCCCGTGGAGGTAGAAAAAGTTGTTCAGCACCACCAGACCGCCGACCGGCAAAGACACTTCCCGCGTACCCGCCGACGCTTCCATCGACTGCGATAGTGCGCGGAGAAACGCGGCTTCTTCGCGGTTGGAGGGCTGAACGAACTGGTCGATGAATGAGATCGACAGACCGAATTCGCTTTGAAAAAACAGCGGCCGCTCGATCTGCTCGTTGACGTTCTTGGAACCTGAACCCTTGTAGAGGAACGGCTGGGTTCCGAGCTTGTGATTGACGAAGCGA
Source organism: Paraburkholderia flagellata (assembly GCF_021390645.1). Lineage (GTDB taxonomy): Bacteria > Pseudomonadota > Gammaproteobacteria > Burkholderiales > Burkholderiaceae > Paraburkholderia > Paraburkholderia flagellata. Next base: position 234,119 of record NZ_JAJEJT010000006.1, on the reverse strand, counting down.
TCGCGCTCTTCCCAGTCATCAAGATGCAGGAAGCGCGATTCACCGCCGACCGCGTTTTGCTCTGCGAATTTCATCATCAACAGCCAGTCCGTTGCATCGCTCACGTACGTACCGTCGGTGTGCATCGTGAACAGCCGGTATGCCTGTCGAAGATACGAGTCGCTGTTGTCGGTGTGCTTTACCACGAAGCGGGCGTAGTACGTTCCCGACATCGCATCGTGATTGCTCGGTCCTAGGATATGACCGATGGCCGTACCGAACTTCACGAAGTCGGAAGGATCTTGCGAGAGGTCCTCGAGGCCGATGGTGAAACCGCCGTGCCGACGGTCCTTGACCAGTTCGACGAGCATGTCAGCGAAGTCGTCGCCGAGACGCTCGACCAGCAGATCAGCAAGGTGATGGCGCATGAACGGGACATATTCGAGATTCTGAACGTCGATAGCCCGTACGTCGGCGAGGAATCCGGCCAGCGCGTTGGGCTCGACCGTCACGTTCATGATGCGGTGATGGGTGGGATGCGCCGACAAGCGGAAAAGCGGTTGCCGGTGCGTGATGGAACCAGGGTGGGTGATCAGTGCGTCCATGTTGTCCTCCTGTTGTTTCAGGACTCTATTTGATGCCTCTTCTTTGATATCATCCAGAAGCAATGCGCGAATGTTTATTCGCTCGTGGAGATTAAATGATCGACGCACGTCAACTGCGATACTTCGTAGCCGTGGTGGAGGATCTGCACTTTGCCAAGGCAGCGGATCGACTCGATGTCGCGCAATCAGCGCTCAGTTCCCAGATTCAGCGTCTCGAGCAGGAGATCGGCGTTCGCCTCCTGAACCGGAACAAGCGACAGCCCGTTACGCTGACCGATGCGGGGCGTTTGTTCCACGCCGAAGCGGTTGCCGCGCTACGGCATATTGAGCGTGCGGATCAGGTCGGCCGGCTGGCGGCCAGAGGCCTCGCCGGTGTTGTGCGGATCGGATCGGTAGCATCCGGCGTGAGCAGCGGCGTGCTCTCGAGGATGCTGCGTCAGTTTCGGATCACACACGGCGACGTTCGAATCGAGGTCATGGCGATGGAGACCCCACGTCAGTTCGAAGCGCTCACCAGTGGCGAGATAGACGTGGGTATCGTGAGACCCTGGCGCCAGCATCCGGCAGGCATCGTGGCGACGATTGTGCAGACCGAATGTCTTTTGGTCGCGATGGCCGAAGATCACTCACTGGCGGCGAGCGCGCACGTGTCGGTCAGGGACCTGAAAGATCAGCATTTCATTGCCCCACATTTCGATGATGACGACGGCGGATTCAGCGAGGTGCTTACGGCGCTGGGCGCAGCGGGAGGCTTTGTCCCTCTTCTCGAACATCGCGTTCATGATTTCATCGCCGCCATCAGCCTCGCATCCGCCGGTTACGGCGTGGTTGTCGTCCCGGAATCGATGCGTAACTTTACACAGCCAGGAATCTGCTATCGGTCGATCGCGGATTTCGAGTATCCGTGTCATCTCGCAATGGCTAGCAGGAGGCGGGAGCTTTCACCCGCGGTTCGCGCATTCGTGCAGGAGTCCCTCGAACTGTTCACCGCTCGCGCTCCTTGAACGGGCTAACCGCGTCAGGCGGCTTTCGGCTCGGCGCCTGGCCACTGACCGATATGCGCAGTCCGATTGCCTCGCGACGGATAGATGAGGTATGGTCGCGGCACGCGTCAACCACGTCTGAACGCGAGAAGGCGGGCAACAGATCGCTGACACAGTTCGTCATGCTGGTTCAGCGTGTCGCTCTGCACCGTTACGATTCCGCGGTCCGGCTTCGACCTCGACGGCGAAATCTCCACGATGGTGCTAACGACATGCAGGACATCGTCAGGCCGGGTCGGGCGCGGCCACGTGATCTCGCTCCCCGCACCGATCACACCGCCTGCCAACGGAAGACTCTCTACCAGCAGCTTCATCGTGATCGCCGCTGTGTGCCAGCCACTCGCCGCAAGCCCTGCAAAAAAGGCCTCGCTTGCCGCGTCCTCATCGAGATGGAAGGGTTGGGGGTCGAAACTTTGCGCGAACCCGCGTATCTGTTCGACGTCGAGCCTGTGCTCCGAACTCGTGTATACCGCTCCCGGCATGAGGTCTTCCAGATAAATCGGATCTGCGTTCATGGGGTTGCTCCTTGAAATATTTTGCTCGCGCATCAGACGGTTCGGGCAGCATGCGTCACTGCACGCGACAGGGGTTCATGGTTTACTTTTGGTCAAGCTTGACCTCGAAGCCGCGGCGCACCGCGGGGCGCTCGAACATCGCGTCGTACCATCGCTTGACGTTTCGGTAGTCCGCCAGATCGACCTTGTGTCGCTCGTGTCGCCACGCCCAGCCAACGATGGCAAAGTCTGCGATCGAAAGCTCGCCGGCCACGTACTCATGGTCGGCGAGCCTTTTGTTCAGCACCGAATAAAGCCGGCGCGTTTCGTCCGAGAAGCGCTTGAGACCGTAGCGCTTATCGTCTTCTGAAGCGAGGGCGGCGAAATGATGCACCTGCCCGGGCATAGGCCCGAACCCGCCCATCTGCCACATCAGCCATTCGATCACGGGGACCCGCTCGCGTAGACCACGTGGGAGAAAACGGCCAGTCTTTTCGCCAAGATAGAGAAGGATCGCGCCCGACTCGAACACGCTGATGGGCTGACCATCGGGGCCATCTGGATCGACGATGGCCGGAATCTTGTTGTTCGGGCTGATCGAGAGAAACGCCGGCTCGAACTGCTCGCGGTTCGCGATATTCACGGGCTGAACGATGTACGGCAGCGCCATTTCCTCTAGCGCCACGCTGACCTTGCGGCCATTCGGCGTGTTCCAGGCATATAGCGTGATCGGTTCGGTCTTCACGGATTCAACTCAGTTCGACATCAACATGCTTGTTGAAACCCGAACGCGTAGCAAGCAGCGTGTACCAACGTTCGAGATTGGGCATTCGGGTACGTTCAATGCCCGGCATTCCAAACCATCGTCTCGCGAATGCGCCGAGCACGATATCCGCAATGGTGAACGACTCGCCTTCGATGAAACTGCGACCTTTCAGCTGTGCGTCGAGCACTTTCCAGACTTCCGTGACCTTCGCAACGTCAGTGGCAATTTTGGTGATGTCGCGCTCGGCCTCGGGCGTGCGGATGATTCCCCAGAATACGGGCCGCTCGGCCGGTTGCAAAGTCGAGAGCGACCAGTCGAGCCAGCGGTCGATGCTGGCCCGCGCCTTTGCATCGGCGGGATAAAGTGCGCTGGGTCCTCCGTACTGCATCACGAGATAGCGCAGGATCGAGTTCGATTCCCAAAGTACGAAATCAACGTCGACGAGCGTTGGGACCTTGCCCATGGGATTCATCGCGAGGAATTCGGATTCGGTGTTGTGTCCGAACTGCAGACCGGCGTCTATCCGGTTGTAGGGAAGGGAGATTTCCTCACAAAGCCACAGGACCTTCTGGACGTTGACCGAATTGGCACGTCCCCAGATGGTAATCATGTGCGTGTCCTTTAGGGCTATTTGCTAATGGATTGATCGTTTGAGACCGTCATCGTCGGCCGGCGCTTATGCCGGGACTGCTGTGAGCAATTCGGCCGTCGTGACGATCGAGTGGGCGAATGTGGGGCCGTTCAGTTCGTGGGCGGCTCGCATCATTTCCGGAGAGAAGGCGGCGGTCGCGTCGCGTACGAGCGTCACGTGATAGCCGAGTTCCATCGCGAATCGAGCGGTGGATTCGATGCAGGTGTTTGCGAGCAGGCCAACGACAATGACGTGTGAAATTTTGTGCTGCTTGAGCTGGAAATCGAGGTCCGTGTTGGCGAAACCGCTTTGCGCCCAATGCTCGTGGATGATGATGTCGTTTTCCTGCGGAACAAAATCGGGGTGCCATTCGCCGCCCCACGTCCCCTTTGCGAAAGACTGGCGCTTTTGCACGGCCCGTTGCGTTGGGTTCGGATGATCCCAGTCTTCGTAATCGCCAGGCTGCCAGCGCCGATGCGGCACATAGAACACCTGGATGCCAGCTTTGCGAGCGGCACCCACCGCTGCGCGCAAATTGTCGAGGAGCCGAACGTCGTTGGCGACTGCTTCAATCATCGGAAAAATCTTGCCGCCCTGCGACAGGAAGTCGTTGTACGGGTCGACCAGCAAAAGACCGGTGTGTTCGGCGTGATAGACGGGGTCTGACATGTTGCTCTCCGGAAAGCGATTCGGGTTGGGGCACGGCACAACCGACACCCTGTTGCGCGGAGCTTCCGTGCGATGTCGAGGACTCCCATGCCTTGTAAAGACATTATATATATGAAAATCATAGTGTAAAATTAAACATGAATTCCATAGAGAACTCGAGGGTATCGGAAGCATTTTTCGTCCCAGTTTCCTCCGTCAGCGCCGACACAGAATCCGTGATACTATGAAAACCGTAGTTACGATGGAGGCGAAATGAAACGCAGAGAGAAGGGAGTGACCACGGTGTGCCCGGTGGCGCGATCGACCGAAGTTGTCGGTGACAAATGGACGACGCTCGTGCTGCGCGAACTGTACATGGGCGCGACCCGATTTGAGGAAATCCAGATTCAGACGGAGGCGACGCCCCAGATGCTGGCGACTCGCCTGAAGTCGCTTGAAGCGGACGGAATGGTCGAGCGACACGCGTATCAGGAAAGGCCGCTGCGCTACGAGTACCGTCTCACAGAGAAAGGTCGGGCTTACTACCCGGTGATCCAGGCGCTTCGCACGTGGGGCGAAACCTGGTGCAAAAGCAAAGGCGAGGAAGTCGCCGTGCGGTTTACGCATCGTGTGTGCGGGCACGAGGTCGGCCTCGACTACATCTGTCCGTCGTGCGGCGAGTATGTGGAGCGCCGCGACCTCGATGCAACCTTAAGTGCGACATTCGCAAAAGAGCGCGAGAAAAGGCATGAGACATATCGGGCCGCGAAGGCCAGATCTGTTTGATCTAGTTGGCGCGCAGCGGGCTATCGTCCAGACAGCTCCGTGCGCGGCGCGCGCATCAAGACGTCTGCGAAGAAGGCTAGCGCCAGTGCGCCTGCGCCGCACAGGAACACGAGCGCGTAGTCGTCGTGAAGGCGAGAAAACAGATACGAATAGCCATAGCCGCCGAGTGCCTGAAAGAGCGCAAAAGCCGTGGTCGCACGGCTCCACGCTGCGCGCTGTGCGAGGAAGTCGTCAGGTACCAACTCGTTGATACGTCCAAGAACGATTGGCACGATTCCAGGCGTGAACACGCCGAGGATCACTGTGGCGCCGGCGAGAACATAGGGATTCCCCGTCTTCGCGAGTACCACGATCGCGATGGCCTGTAGTACAAGCCCGGCGCGCCAGGCCGTCCGAAAGCCGAAGCGGCCGCCCAGGTTGCTGCAGATGATGGGCCCCGCGATGGCGGCGAGACCGTATAGCACCCAGTAGTCTGCGCCCATTGCTGCGCCGCGGCCGAGGCCGCGCGCAATATAGTCCACGAGCAGCACAATCACAGGTACGAGGCCGAGTGCGTTTGCAGCGTATTGTGCGTACAGGACACGCAGTGCGAGGCTGCCGTGCTCAATCTTGTGTGTTGACGCGGCCTGCGCAGCGGGTGGATTCGTCGCCGGCCACCCGAACCAGCTCAAGGCAGTGAGCGAGAGCGAAAGCACACCGAGGCCGAGCCAAGTGTCGCGCAGCCCGGTCGCCAGGAGTTGAGGGATCAAGGTGCCCGATGCCGCAACTCCGAGGCCCAGCCCGAGAAAGATCATCCCGCTCGCGAAGCCCCGGCGCGGCGCAGGAATGTGCGGAAGGATCGATGTCGCGACGAGCACCATGATCGCGCCACCGGAAAAGCCCGACAGCAGACGCCAGAAGAAGAACCACGGCACAGAAACGGGCCACGCACACGCGAAGAAAGCGATCGTCACTGCGACCATCAGGAACCGCAAGGCGGACAGGTTCGACAGCTTCGCAGCGAGCGGCCGTCCCGCCATCGCACCGATCAGGTAGCCGGCGAAATTTGCCGCTCCGAGCGCGACAGTCTGCGAGGAACTGAACCAGTGCGCCTGGATCATCGAGGGAATGAGCGGCGTATAGGCAAAGCGTGCAAGACCAACGGCGACCAGACTGCCGCAGAGGCCGGCGAATGCTGCGAACAGCGCCCGGGCATCGAGCGACGACGCTTCGCGCTTGTGGGGCGTGGAAGGAACAGCAGCCATGATGAACTCCAGAATTCAGGGGGTGTTGCCGGGGCAAAAGCGGCTACGCATTGACATCTACGACAGTGCGACCCTGAATCTTGCCTTCCAGTATCTGGCCCGCGACAGCGGGAACGTCAGCGAGTCCGACTACCTTCGCCGCGCGGCCGAGTTTGCTTAAGTCGAGATCGCGCGCGAGCCGCGCCCAGGCTTCGATGCGCACTGACCGCGGAGCATTGACGGAATCGATGCCCGCGAGGGTCACGTTACGGCGAATGAAGGGCATGACCGAACCGGGGAGGCCTGAGCCCTGTGCGAGGCCGCAGGCGGCGACAACGCCGCGGTACTGTGTCTGGGCCAACACGTTTGCCAGCGTGTGATGTCCCACGGAGTCCACCGCACCCGCCCAACGTTCCGGGGCGAGCGGCGCACCGGGCTCCGAGAGCGCTTGCCGGTCGATCACTTCCGCCGCGCCGAGGCTATACAGATAGTCGGCTTCTGCGGGGCGTCCGGTTGATGCGACGACGCGATAGCCGAGGCCAGACAGAACGGCAATTGCGATCGAGCCGACCCCTCCGTTGGCGCCTGTCACGAGAACATCGCCGCGTTGTGGCGACAGGCCGCCATGTTCCAGCGCCAACACCGCAAGCATGGCCGTGTATCCGGCCGTGCCAATCGCCATCGCGTCGCGCGTAGAAAAAACCTCTGGAAGTTTGACGAGCCACTCGCCCTTCACGCGCGCCTTTTGCGCGAATCCGCCGTGATGGTTCTGGCTGAGATCCCAACCGTTGAGGACGACACGGTCGCCGGCAGAGATGCCGGGATACGTGGATGCCTCAACTGTGCCAGCCAGGTCGATGCCCGCGACCAACGGAAACTCGCGGATGATCTCCGCGCGTCCGGTGATGGCGAGCGCGTCCTTGAAGTTTACAGTCGAATATTCAACCGCAACGGTAACGTCGCCGGGCATGAGGTCTTGCTCGCGCATATTGACGATGCGAGTCGAGATCGCGTCGCGCGGTTTCGTCGCTAACAGTGCTTTGAAGGTCATTTGATTCTCCTGAATAAATGGTTCCCGATAGCCAGAGCTATTCAGCAATCGCCAAACGGGAGTGATTCTTTCGGGTGCTCGCGTCATGCGTGCCTGTCAGCGACGGCTGAACTGGATGGCGCGTATGCGAACGTATTGACAACAACGGCGGCGAGCGCGAGCAAGGCGCCGATCGCGGAGAGGCCGAGCCAGGCTGCGCGCAGGGCCCCCGCGCCGCCGAGTGCCGCACCAAATGCGCCACCAAGAAAGTACGAAACCATGAAGACGGTATTCAGGCGGCTGCGGGCTTCGGGACGCAGCGCATAGATCCGCGCCTGGTTGGCGATGAAGCCGGCGCGATTGCCCAGATCTAGCAACACCATGCCGACGATCAACCACGACAGACTGTGTCCGCCCGCTGCAATAAACGCGAACGCGATGGCAACCGTGAGCGCACCCGCGGTCGCGACACGGCGCGCGCCGGCGCGGTCGACGATGGCGCCCAGCTGTGCCGAAACCGACAGACCGACTAGCCCGATCAGCCCAAATACGCCAATAGTGGCGGGGCCGTAATGGTAGGGCGGGCGTTCGAGCAGCACCGCGAGGGTTGCCCAGAGCGCGCTGAAGGCGGCGAATACGAGAAACCCCATCGACGCGGAGAGGCGTAGCAGCCGTTCCTGACGGACGAGGCCAGCGAGCGAGTGCACCAACTCACGATAGCGGATCGTCGCGAGTGAGCTCGACACAGGCAGTTCCCTGATGACAAACAGAAGCACGATGTCGATGGCGGAAGCGATCACGAATATCGAGCGCCAGCCCCAAAGCGCGCCGACGATGCCGCTCAGCGTGCGTGCCAGCAGAACGCCGGAGGAGAGCCCACCCAGCAGGGAACCGACCACGCGTCCGCGCGTCTCGGGCGTAGCCATCCCCGAGACCGCGGGGATGATGATTTGCGCCGAGATCGACGTCATGCCAACCAGGAAGCTGCATAGGGCCAGCGCGAAGAAGGACGGTGCCGCTGCGCAGGCGACCAGCGCCACTGCGTTCGCGATGATCGCTCGCGAAGCCAGCGTGCGTGGTTGGGCACCGTCGGCGAGCGGGACGAAGACTAGCAGCCCCATTGCATAGCCTAGCTGGGTGAGCGTGGCAATGAGGCTCCCACGCGGCGACGCCACAGCAAACGTTGATGCGATTTGCGGCAGCAGCGGCTGGTGGTAGTAGATGGGCGAGACTGCGAGCGCGCAGCAAAGAGCCATCAGAAAGACCTGGCGCGGGGAAACCATGGGTGCCTTTGCTAAGGTAGGGGGCAGAATTGCGCCGGATTCGCGGTATCGCCGGAGTCCAGAAGGACTGGCGGGCATGGAATGGGAAAGCGATACACACCATGCACGCGAACAACTTACAGGGCAAGGCGTGCCCAGGCTTTGGGCAATGCGTCAAGGAACTCGCGGGTGCTCACGATACTGTGCGCGTAGGTTGGCCCGTTCAGTTCATGCGCTGCGTGCATCGATTCCGGCTTGAGAGCGGCCGTTGCGTCCTTCACGAGCGTAACGTGGTAACCAAGCTCCGTTGCATATCGCGCCGTCGCCTCTATGCAGGTGTTCGCCAGCAGACCCACGATCACCACGTGCGTGATGCGATGCTGCTTGAGCTGGAAGTCGAGATCGGTATTGGCAAAACCGCTTGAGCCCCAGTGTTCGAGTGCCACGATATCGCCCGATTGCGGCGCGAAATCGGGGTGCCACTCGCCACCCCACTCGCCTTTGGCGAAGTGATGGCCGCCCATGATCTTGCGCTGACTCGGGCTCGGATGACTCCAGCTTTCATAGTCGCCCACCTGCCATCGGCGATGCGGTACGTAGACCACCTGGATACCCGCACTTCGCACGGCTGCATTGATCAGTCGCAGGTTATCCAGCAGTCCGACTTCTTCAGCGACGTCCTTGACGAAGGGCCAGACTTTGCCTTCTTCAGCCAGGAAGTCGTTATACGGGTCGACAAATAGCAGTGCGGTTGACCGGGCCTCATAGACGAAGTGGCTCATTGCGTTTCTCCAGGAGTGGCTGACACCAAAACGGTGACTTGAGAAGGGTCACCCCTCATGCGGACACGCGTGCAGGCAGCGGCAGCGGTTCAGCTAAAGGTGGGTCCCCTTTGCTAGTGCATTGTATATATGAATTTCATAGCGTCAAGTTAAGCGTGAAACCCATAAGACACTTACGGATTTATCTGCAAACTGAGCGGGGTTTTTGATGGGTTTACATGAGCGGAAAAATCTTGTTACTATGAAAAGCATATGCAATAGTGCCGAAGCGGCGCGATTCATTTAACCCAGCGCTGAGTTCCGGTGTTGTTCGTATCGCTCGTACGAAACCACCCACCTGATCGCAGTGCCACACCCAGGAGAGCAACATGCAATACCTCGTGATGATTTCCCGTTCCGAAAACGCATCGTCCATGTCCCTTCATAAAGAAGAGGTCGAAGCGGAGGCTGAGTTTGTCCGCCGGCTTTACGCCTCCGGAGTAGTTCGGCAGATATGGCTGAGGGCAGAGGGTGGAGCCTGCATGATTTCGGAAGCAGATGACGAAAACGGCCTACGACAACTCCTGGGCGAACTCCCTTTGGTCAAGGCCGGCTATCTTGCGCAGCCACAGATCAGCCAATTGCGTTCGTATTCGGGGTTTGGGCCACGCAGTCTCTGAACCACTCGAACTATCACGCCGGCACGGGCGCGAATCGGTGGAGATGCCGACTGTCACTTCATGTCGGCAAGTCGGCAAACTATGTTGGAAAAATCCATATGACACGCTGGAAACTTTTTGGCGTACTAATCGTAGTCGTAGCGCTATTTGCTCTTATGGCCTCTGCAATGGCGCCGGACCGCGTAGGCTCGCTGCAATATGCGATACGAGCAACGGCTCGCACGTCCTTTGTTCTGTTCCTGGCCGTGTTCCTGTCTACCTCGCTTGCGAGACTCTTGCCGTCGGCGCTAACCCGGTCCCTGGTCAGGGAGCGGCGCTACATCGGATTGTCGTTCGCCGCTTCGCAGGTTTTGCATGCGATAGCGCTCATCATCTACATCAGGACTGCGCCCGAAGCATTCTGGGTGGGGCGTACGCCCGCGACGAACATACCGGGTTCCATAGGCTATTTGATGATTCTGTTGCTTACGGTGACATCGTTCGCAATGCCGGCGCGTCTGATCGGTCCGGCCAATTGGAAAAAGCTCCATCTCGCAGGCGTGTGGATACTCGCCGTCATTTTCGCGGCTTCCTTCCTCACCCGCGCCCACCTACATGCTGCTTATCTCGCACCCGGGATGATTATGGTTGTTGCCATGTTGCTACGCATGGCTGAGCGGTTTGAAGCGTGAGGTCAGAGATTCGCCACACCTGGCGGACGCATCCGACACAATCCAGTCAGCCTGTCGCACCTGGTCGACACTGCCACCGGCTACAACACTGATCTTTGCTTTTGCTTCGCGCCCAACGCCAGGCTCATCGTCGACTGGAACTCGTATGTCAGGAAAGCTCTCCTCAATCAAGAGCCCGCCACCAGTTCGTGAACCTTGCAACGGCTTTGCGGAGACCACTCGCGATTGTGCAGAAGCAGCGCTATCACGGATGCCGGGCCGCGGACAGGTGCTGGCCGCGTCTAGCCGTTTGATGTCGTGCAGAAAGCGGGCAGAATGGATTAGCGAGGCGCAACGACTCGCGGCGAAAAGTGCTCGATGCGCGAAACGGCTGTATCGCGAACGTATTCGGTCTGTAAGCAATCGAAAAGCCAATGGCAACTGCAATGTATCCGTCGAAGGGCGGTACACAGGGCCACCGGATTCGATCGAACCCGGTAATGCGCATTCCTCCGACAGATTAGATTAGGAGTCCTCCATGGAAACCACGCAGCAGACAGGCAGCACCCAACGAATGACGATCGGCGACTTCCTGCTTCGCCGTCTTGAGGAAGCCGGCATCCGGCATCTGTTCGGCGTTCCCGGCGACTACAACCTCACGCTGTTGCAGCAACTCCACGACAGCGGCGCGCTGGAATGGGTTGGCAACACGGGTGAACTGGTCTCCTCCTACGCGGCGGACGGCTATGCCCGGTTGAATGGGCTTGGCGCCCTGCTTGTCACGAACGGAGTCGGTGCCCTGAGTGCGCTTAACGGTGTCGCCGGCTCCTACGCCGAGCATGTCCCGACCATTTGTATCTGCGGTTCGATACCGCTCAGGTCCATTGATCGCGGCCTGGGCATGCACCACACCATGGGCGACGGCAACTTTGACCACTTCCTTCGTGCCTACGCGCCGGTGACTGCCGCGCAGGTCAGGATCACCCCGCGCAACGCGGCCATTGAGATCGACCGCCTGATCCTCACCGCCTGGCGCGAGAAGCTACCCGTGTATATGGAACTGCCGTCCGACATCGCTTATCTCGAGATCGAGGTGCCCACCGCGCCGCTCGTCCTTGCCGATCCGCCCAGCGACCCGGAGCGGCTGCGCTCGTGCATCGCCGCGGTCGCGAAACGGCTGTCCGCCGCTACTTCACCGGCGATCCTGGTGGATGCGGACGCGGACCGGTTCGGCGTCGCCCCCGCGCTCATGGATCTGGCCCAGAAGATGCAAGCTCCGGTGGCTGTGATCAATGCGGCCAAAAGCGTGATCGACGAGTCGTTCGCGCATTACATTGGCATTTACGCGGGCAGGGGCAGTGAGCCGGGGGTACGTGAAACGATCGAGAGCAATGACTGCGTGCTCGCCATTGGCTACCGGCCGATCGAGGTGACCACGGGTGACTTCACGGCAACGTTGCCTGCCGGCACGATCCACGCCCGCGGGCACGCAGTGGACATCGGCGACGATAACTATCAGGCGGTGACACTCGGGGAAGTGCTGCGCGGCGTCATCGAAGCGGTCCCGCAGGTTACGAACCGCGCTCCGCGGCCTGTGGCCACCGCAGTGCCGGTCGCGCAGGTCGACAGTTCGGCCACGCTGACGCAGGCTGCCTACTGGCAGGCTATCCAGGGCTACCTGCGCTCCGGTGACGTCGTGTATGTCGACAACGGCACATCATTTTCCATTCTCGGCCTGAGGCTCCCGCCAGGATGCACCTTCATCGGGTCGATCAACTGGGGATCCATCGGCTTTTCGGTCGGAGCGCTCCTTGGCGCGCTGACCGCGGCGCCAGACCGTCGCCACGTGCTGCTCGTGGGCGACGGCTCCTTCCAGGTCACGGCGCAGGAGCTGTCGACCATTCTGCGTCACGACCACAAGCCGGTGATCTTGTTGATCAACAACGGCGGATACACCATCGAACGCGGCTACCTCGGCAAGTCCGAACCCTACAACGACATCGCGAACTGGGCTTATGCGGATCTGCCGAAAGTGCTCCATCCTGGCGCCACGGTGCGGTCGTTCGTGGTCAGGACCTGCGGCGATCTGCAAAATGCCCTTGGCGCACCTAACGACAGGCTGCTGTTCGTCGAGTCGATCATGGACCCGTGCGACGCTCCAGCCGCGATCACCCGAAGCAGCAATCTTGGGGCCGAGCTCGACTACGGGCCTCGCGGGCCGCAGCACCGCGATAACGTGCAGCTCCGGCACGACACGTTGTAGATGGAGATGTTGCCGTCGTGTGCCGCACCAGCTTCATCCCCGCCGCGCGTGAACGTTCGGCGGGGGCGTCGTGCCAGCGGACGGAAGTGGGTTGCAGGGAACGCTAGCTGTGGACAACAGACTCCCACTAGACCGCGGCTTCCCGATACTTCGCAAACTTCGACGTCTGCCTTCCCCGAATTGAAGCAGTTGCACGGATCACGGTACGACATGATCTCGAGCGTCAGTCGGTTGTTGGAGGCGAGCGGACGTTCGAACGTCCGCGTGAAGGTCTGGTCGGACGTCTCTAGCTGGCCGGCCACGGCCTTCGATGCTGACGTCAGATTGAGGCATGCATCAACCTGACGTCAGGCCTACCAGCAAAGCACGTCAGATTAGGGTTCATTTCCTCATTGCCTGATATGGGCGCCTCGGCGTCCAAGACCCTAACCTCACGATCTCATCGCTAAACGTACGAAAAAGTCCGAATCTTGACGGCACCCCAAGTCCGTAGCGCCGCGTTGTGGATTTGGACACCGCCACGCGCGAATTTGCTCGATAAATAAACATGACGCTTGGCGCAATGTATCTGATAATATGACGTATAACGTCACAATTAGCAGGAACAGTAAGCATGGTGCCCAGTCTCTCTCCGTCAGCGTCCCAACAGGCCTCCGCACCACCAATCTCGCGCGCCTTCGCCCTCTTGCTGGCCTTACTCGCCACGTGCACGTCAATCTGGATCGCCGTGATTGCGGGCTGGGACCGCGGCGGCCAACTTGGTGAACGGCTCGCCTGGGTTCTCATCGGGCTGGTCCTGTTGCTCGGTGCTCACCTCATCCCGGCCCTGTGCAGTCGCGCGTCGCCTTTAGTGCGTGTGCCCGCACTCTGCATCTGGCTCGTGTCGATGGCCGCGACGGGATACGGGCATGCAACGTTCTTCGTGCTTGCGCAACAGCATTCGGGGGCGTTGCGTGCCGCTGCGTTGCGTTCGGACTTCGCTGCACCAGTGCCGATCGCTGGCCGCACACCAGCCGACGTTGCAATGGAGCGCGCGAAGGTCACGCGTGACCTGGCAAGGGTGAATGCGCAGACTTGCGAACAGCGATGCGCGGGCCTGCGTGTCACGCGTACTGCGCTGACTGCCAAGCTCGCAGCCCTCGATGTCGAGTTCGGTGAGGCGACACGCCGTGAGCGCCTGGCTGACGATGCCCGTGCACAGCAGGAGCGCTTTGAGGCCCGGGTTGATGCGGCCCGTATCGATCCCGTGACGGCACGCATTGCACAGACCTTTGGCGTCGCAACCGGTACGGTCGATCTGTGCCTTGCCCTTAGTTTTGGTTTGTTGCTGGAATGCGTCGCATGCATTGGCTGGCTGCTCGCGCTGCGTGAAGGCTCGGCATCAGGGAACGGCAGTCGAAACGCAACTACCGGTCTAGCGGTTCCGCCGATCGCAGACGCTGCCGACGCAGCGCCGGCGTACAGTGACGTAGTGGCTGCGTCGCAGCCCACAGCGTGCAGTCCGATGCAGGCGACCGGAAAGACTGGCACGGAAAGCGAAACATCCCCAAGCGCTGATCTCGCGCGCGTCGAGGCGGCGGTGGAAGCGGGCGATATCAGGCTCACAGTGATGGAAATCAGGGGCTTTCTGCGGTGCTCACAGAGCAGGGCGCTCAAGATGCGCAGGCACCTTATGTCGCGTCCTTCCCTCGAGCGCCTGGTACCGCAGGGAACACCTGCCTCGGTAATGACACACTGAGTTCCGTTGCCGGCCATAATGGTGTGTACGCAACAAACACGGAACAAAGGATCGGTTCACTTCACCTGGAAGGAGTCCAACATGCACGCACTACTCAACGTCCTTGGCTGCGGCGCTGTCACGTTCGGTCTGTACTATGGCGCCTACTGCGTTCTCCGTTACTTCGGACACGTCGCCAAGACGACCGATATACGTTTCTACTGATGTACTCCGCGGGAGCGGATAGCGCTCAGCGCGTTTCATCGCTCGCGCAGGCAGTGTTCGTTTTGTCGGTCACTGGCCCAATACGGCGCATTTCCCGGTCGATCTCGCGCCGAAAGCCGCGCTTGTCACGCTAGGGCCAGACCAATATAATCCGTTTCACGTTACTCCATGCTCGCATGGATTCAGCCCGCCTCTTTGGCGGGCTTTTTCTTTTGTACGAAACGGTTTGCGTGCTCGACTTACGCCCAGCCGCGCGCCGCGACCAGCCATTCAAGCACTTCGGTCGATGAATCCACCCGGCGAGTCCCGGTCTTTCCGAATCTGTTAGTGCTGTGAAGGGCGAAGTCGTCGGCGACTCATAGTGCCTAGCACGTCATCTTGTTCGCGATGCGTCATGTTCGACATGATAAGGTGACGTTTTGCGCACAATATGGGGTGTTCAATGCCCGACTATCGCTTTGATGACGTCATCGTTGCGGACGACGCTGCCGACCTGCAGAGCTATCTTGCCGAAGCTCACGGAGCCAAGATCCGGCCGTTATGTCTTTGTCTGCCCGATGGCGTTCCAATGTACGTCGCGAAGGCAGGCAAGGCATTCATCATCAAGCGCATGCCCAATAGCGGCGCTACGCACTCGGCAGACTGTACGTCGTATCGGCCACCCGAAGAGATATCGGGCATGAGTCAGGTGCTCGGTGAGGCCATTCGCGAGAACGACGAGGACGGCACGACAGCACTTAAGCTCGACTTCAGCCTGTCAAAGCAGGGCGCCCGCACCGCGCCCACTGCCTCCGGGCAGACCTCCGATACCGTGCGTGCCGACGGGGCCAAGCTGACCCTGCGCAGTACCCTCCATTACTTGTGGGACCAGGCAGAACTGAACCGTTGGACCCCTGGCATGGCAGGCAAGCGCACTTGGTATGTCGTGCGCTCCCGTCTCATCGCCGCGGCCGAGCGTAGCGTGACCAAGGGTGCGCCGCTCTCCACACAGCTATACGTTCCGGAGCCTTTCGTCAGCGATCAGGCGGCGCAGCTGCGGCAGCGACGTATCACACATATGGCCGGACTCGCCAGCACCCAGAAGGCCCGCAAGCTGATGATTGCGATCGGGGAGATTAAGGAGATCGGCGTAGCCCGCTATGGGTTTAAGATCGTCGCCAAACATTTGCCAGACTTCCCGCTGATGATGGAGGAAGCCATCTATCGGCGCTTTCGCTCCCGGTTCGCCAACGAGCTCGAAGTCTGGAACAGCATGGAGTCGTCGCACCTGCTTTTCATTGCGACGTTCGGCCTCGGGGCGACTGGAATTGCCTCGATAGAATCCATCGCGGTAATGCTGGTCAACGCGAACTGGTTGCCGTTCGAGCATACGTACGATGCGATGCTGCTCGATGCGCTGATCCAGCAGCGCCGCCGCTTCGTGAAGGGCATGCGCTACAACCTGCCCGAGAACAAGCCGCTCGCGTGTGCCGTGCTTTCCGACGTCCCGTTGCATCCGAGCGGCGTTGCGCTTTACATTCGCAAGCCCGGCCTCGAGCCGCACGAAGTCGAAGAGCTGGGCGCGCTGTCGGAACAGAGCGAAATACCATCGTGGATCTGGGATGCCAGCGCGGAACTGCCACGTCTGCCGGACAATGTGCTCAAGGTGGAACCTCCCACGCCACCCAGCGAACCCGTTGAATCGGCTTGGTAGGGACATCAAGATCCGGGACGTTTACATACATCAACGACGGGCGGTGGTCGGCCAACTTCTGCCGCTCGCTCAACACATCGGCCGGTCAATCGAACGGTTGAATCCGCACAAAGCTTCCTGCCGCTGTCGGCTTCGGGTCGGCTAGGCGAGTTTGGCGGTGGCATCGAACACGCCGCGCGTCGGCCAGTGCCGAGTTGTCGGGTTCGCCCCTTCGGCAGTCGGGCCGAAATAGACCGCACAGCCGTTGTGCCCGCATAACCTAACGAGGTTCTAACCAATTCGGTCACTTGTTTAATCCTGCCTGAACTACATCACATCGCCGGATAGATCCGATTGGTCGGCTCATATTAGTTAGGTTAGCTTACATGGTGGTAACACACATTCGTCAAAGCACGTCATTGTTTCCTGTTCACGCACGCCCTACTCTAAATGGCAGTCCCCAACAATTTAGGCGGGGCCATTCAAAAACGAACTTTCCTAGACTCCGGATGGCCCTGTTTGCCGGGGCAGGTCACTTCAACGATTGATTACGAGCCCCGCCGCTCGGTTAAGTGTTTGCACAAGCCTTTTGTTTAGTCTATGAATCCCAAGGCGGAGTCAGCAACGGTTCGTCGACAGTCTCGAGATCGGCTATTTCGGTCCGTGAACCAAATTTTCGCGCCCATTGCATAGCGAAGGAACGACGTTAATGCCTCGCGCCTGACCTGAGATTCGCATTAAATCATCCGATCGATACGATAGGAATGCTAAACGCTGGCACGTATTCAAACAGGCACGCGAACGTTGATCCCTCATGTCCAACGCTTCAGGGAGGATCCTCCGATGCAATCGCCACCGAAGATCGTTGGCCCACTAGGCCCTTGCAGCAAATACATCCGGCTCCAAGGACAAACGCCGGGGACCCTTGTCACGGTATTGGCCTCGTTTAACAATGTGTGGGACATTGTGTGTAAACTTCCCGCCACCAGCCCGGACGAAGTATTCGAACTCACGCGTCCACTCAAACCACGCGAACACGTAGTGACAGACGCATTCACCGCGCAATCGCCGGAGGAAATCGTCCAGGACCAACCGGATCTGAATGCCATTGGACGTGTGACCGGAATTACGTTCCCATACGCATGCGGCGAATGCCTCTGGATCACTAACGCGATTCCCGGCGCCAACGTGGAGGTCCGCGACGCGAACGGTAACCTGCGGGGACAAGGCCCAGCGCCGGACGGCAACGCTCGGATCAATCTTACCGCGCCGATACACCATAACGAGACGCTCACGGCGAGACAGTTTGTCTGCGGCGTCGGAGGGACACCAACTACCCTTTTAACGGCGACCGAACCTCCAGCGCTGAAAGGCAAACTGAACCCTCCGAAAATCACGGGCACCGTGCGTGAGTGCGATACTGCAGTCCGCATAGAGGAAGTTATTGAAGGGGCAGTCGTAAGCATCCTCATTGACGACACTGATGAACTAAGGGCCTGCTTTGATCGATCGGGGCTTTGGTTCCAGCTCGGCCGAGAGCTAAACGTGCGGCAAGGTCTCCGGGTGCGCCAGTCCTTCGACAACTGTGAGCTCCACAGCCTCTATTCAATGCCTCCGGCTCCCGTTGAGGAACTCCTTGCACTCGATCCGCCGACTATAAACCAACCACTGTGCGAAGGAAGTTGCTTCGTCACTATCGGAGGGCTGACATTTGGCGACACCGTGACGATTGTGCAAGACGGATTGGAGATTGGAGGAGGAACTGCCTGGGATTCCCAGTGCGACTTCATAATCCAGCCGTTGAAATACAACTACCACTCAAAAGTGACTGCACTTCGGACGCGCTGCGGAGTCACCAGCCTGCCTTCCGACGTCGCGACAGTTGAGAAGAGCCCCGGTTCGATCCCGGAGCCGGTGATCGTCGGACCATTGTACGACTGCGGAGCAGCGGTTCATGTTGTCGGACTGCATCCCGGCGCCCGAGTGAATGTTGTCTCCGATCGGCGGGGAACGATCGGGAATGCATACGTCTGGGAAACTGAAGCCGATATTTTCGTTTTCGGTTTACTGCATCCTCCGGAAAACATATCGATCGCGGAGGTGGCTTGCGGGCACAACGTTACCTCGCCCAAATCGGAACCTGTGCTCGAGCATCCACGGACACTCGACCCACCTGTACTACTGCGGTGGACCTGGAACACGCGAGCGTCCGTTCCTGTAGACGGCCTCCTACCCGGTGCAATGGTGGAAGTCCAGATCGATGGCATCCACGTGACGACGGTGCCGATGACGCTGAAAAGGGCCGAAATACCTCTTCCGGCCAAACCGAGTGCTGGAAGTACTGTACGTGTACGTCAGTGGCTTTGCAACGTTGCCTCCGACTGGTCCGCGTTGTCTCCACAGGCCGTCGTTCAGTCGATCGATGACTACGATGTCGGCCTGGTCGCAGGCTCAGTTAGCCGGGTATGCCAATTGACCGGAGACTATGACCCGGAAGGACTGCCTCACAGAAACGACACGGAAGGGGTGAGGGTCATCGGTACAGACCTAGGAATCTCCGTCGACCACATGATCGCCGGAGAAAAGCGCACGTACTTCTTTTTCGGTGATACGGCCGACGACGACACCGGCAACGGCGATAGCATCTTCTACACGCTCGACAATGATCCTACGCCAAACGGGCCACTTCTGAAATGCCTTACGGTTCAGGACCCAGACGACGACGACTTCGGCGCGTTTGCCAGGCTCGCAGTAGAAGGCGTGGATTTGCCTGGCTTCGGTGTGCCGACGGGTGCGTTCTCGTGGGATGGGCGAATCTATCTATTTGTGACGACCAAGTTTGTAAGCGATGACGACCCGATGACACAGTCCTTTCTGGGCTCAGCAGTCGATCCGGCGTTGGGGTTCACCAATCACGGGATGGTCGATGCGGAGGGCGATCCCAACTACGATTTTCGCTTCATTAATATTGCGCCGTGCGTGATCGCGAATGACGATTGGGATGGCCTGCCTGACACGGCGCGACCCGGTGGCGTTGGCGTACTGCTGTGCGGCTCTGGACGATACAGAAGAAGTAACCCGTACCTGGCATATGTGCCGATAGAGGACATCACGAAGCCCCGCACCAACTGGGCATATTTCTCTATCTCGGGCAATCAATGGACGTCCGATCCACAATATGCGAGCCCCCTCTTTATCGATCCGGTAGTTGGAGAGCTGTCCCTCTCGTATCACCCCTACCTTCAAAAATGGTTGCTTCTTTACAATTCAAATCCCGGCGACGGGTCAATTGTCATGCGATCAGCAACCGTTCCGTGGGGCCCATGGTCGGCTCCATGCCCCTTGTTTTTCGTGCATGAAGGCCTTAGAAAGTTCATCCACGAACCGGGTCAAGACGGTTTGGGCTGGCTTCCTCCGCTCAATATAGTCAATTTGCTGCCAACCGAAAACACAAATCGTGGTGACGTCTATGGACCGTACATTGTTTCCCGCTGGAATGACTGGGATGACGTGACGCAACGGCAAGCTATCTACTTCACGATGTCGACATGGGTTCCGTACCAGCCACAGCTCATGCGCGCACTACTCGAACTCGTAAAACGATAAAAGCCAGATTAGAAGGGCAGAGGCAGATTTCTAGTTCAACCTTCCGACGTTGCTTGAATTTCGGAGGAGAAAAATGTCGATTTTCGGAAACGGATCAGCCCGGAACAGACACATCTCTGGTAATAGCGGCATGGCGCTTGATGGCCGAGATGGAATGGCCTAAGAATGCCGCGTTTCGCATGATCCGTCATCCTGGTCAGGGAAAGGAGCTACGCCGATTGGCCGGCCGCCGGAAGCTGCCGCTGTGATGGTGCGGGGCCGGACGACCGCAAGGGGTCGCTTTATGCCTTTCGCATGAGACGCCGATCCAAGACGATCGTCGCACTCGGTTGTGGGACGCAGTTCGGCGAGTTCCGGCCGTTCGTCTGCCCCTCGAAGTTGCCATTCGGACGGCTGCTATGCACCGTTGCAGGACATTTGTGACGGAAGTCGGCGGGGGCGGCCCAGAGTGGGTCCATACCATTGCCACCACCACCGCGATGACTACAGGTATAGCTGCCGCTTTGCGTATCAGCGATGTATGGCCAGTGGTCTATGGTGTGCCAGTACACTGATACTCTACAGTAACCCTCCAACGGTCGCAGCTGCCGCCCGATCTATCGACGCAATCTTTTGTCGCACCGCCGAATGGTTCAGCTTCTTTATACCCCCATGCCGCACATCGTTGTGTGGCGGCCGCAGCGCCTTGTGCTGCGTTCACTTCGGGCACCTCGAACATGCCATATTCATATGACATTCTCACGGTGCCGTCGGCCTTGCTGCCGCCTGTAGCGACCATTTCTTTAGGTGCTGCGCAGGCCCCCAAGAAAATTGCTGCGCCCAAGAGCATTGCGATCTTTTTTTCCATTTCTCACCTCCGTCGATTAAGTGGTGCCAACTAGCCCTAACTTGCGACGTTCAGCAATGCTTACTTTTGCGGCACTTTGGCGAGCCAGCCAAGTTTCTAACCCATCGGCCTTTTCACAATCCGATGCGCCGAGAATTCGTAAAAGTGTGCGTAGTAGCCTAGTCAATGCCCGCCAAAAATCAACTGCTCACTACGTCAGCCGTGTGTGGGGTGAGGTTTTCTGAAACATGCTACCCGTTGTCGGAATCGGTCCGTTTGCTAACAGTGAAAAAACAGCGGTGGTAGACGTGTTGGAAATGTAGGGCGGACACAATCGCGTCCGGCGGAATGCTATCGTTGCACTGACTCCGACGCCCTCCGGTAACACCTCAGAACCGACCAAACTGACGGTTCCGCGTCGCGCACTGTGGTCCGCTCCAACCTGAAAAGGGCAGCTATCGGGACCAACTGCAGCCATTTGCCGATGCTCTTTGGCCGACAATCGAATGTCGCAGTTCATTATTAGCAAGCGCCGACAATCGACTAAGCTTGGAGAAGGTCCGCCTGACCTATTCAGCAGTCATCGGAGGCCGACATGCCTACAAACGCCAGACGCAGCGAACAGGACCGCGATCACGAATACGATCTCGCAGTGTTGCGCTCTCATGAGCTGCACATGAGACACATTTATGGACTTAGGTGGGCGGCGCTAGCAATCTCGGCGCTGACGATCATAATCGGGGCTGTCATGATCTTCGCCGGGCTACAGGGCTCGTTCAACTGGGCCGTGGAAGCTCCAAATTCGGTTGGAGCAAAATTAACGAACGCCTCTCCTGGGATTGTCTTCGCGACGGTTGGACTGGTCCTAGGGTTCATAGTCGTGATCCAGAAGCCGGTGAACTATAGCGTTGGTGGGCCACGAGACACACGGGGAGGTGTGCTTCTCGGGGAGAGCCTTAGGCAGGAGAACGACCCGCCGGGCCTGATGGCTCGCCCCCGAAGGAATCCGAAGGAGCAGGAGAGCGACCCGCCGAGCCTGATGGCTCGCCCCCGAAGGAATCCGAAGGAGCAGGAGAGCGACCCGCCGAGCCTGGTGGCTCACCCCCGAAGAAGTCCGAGGGAGGTATCGATAACCATGCAGCGCATACCTAAATCCCCGTCGGATGAGTAATCCGGCGTAGAAGTCACCCTGAAAAGGTTGCCATCGCACGGACTTTTCTCTTTTAGCGCCTCCGCTTCGAATCGACCGTTCCGATGCGGTTGAGTTCGGCCAGCAGGCGACGGCGCAGGCGTGCAAGGGCCTTGCGGCCGTCTTCGACGGTCGCGCTGTCCTTGGACAGATGCCAGAACTCCTCAGCGGCCATCGCTTCGAGCTCGGAGAACGCGTAGCGGTCGGTCTGCACTTCGAGCGCGAACCGACGACACCCCGGCTGCTCCTTCCAGGCACGCCGTAGTTCCTCGTAGGTGGGCGTAACGAATGGCGGGAGCCCGAAACGGCTGCGCTCCGCGCGCTGGCGTGCCTCCTTCGTCCAATCCACGTCTTTTGCCGGTGCGTCGACCAGGGCAAGCGGGGTGACACGATGGCGGACCCGTTTTGTGTGCTCGACCTTGTGCGAGCGCTGATCACTGTAGGCCCAGAAGTCGGCGCATGCTTCGGCATCGGTCATCCAGA
Organism: Paraburkholderia flagellata; assembly: GCF_021390645.1. GTDB lineage: Bacteria > Pseudomonadota > Gammaproteobacteria > Burkholderiales > Burkholderiaceae > Paraburkholderia > Paraburkholderia flagellata. Next base: position 211,580 of record NZ_JAJEJT010000006.1, on the reverse strand, counting down.
TTGCGGTCTGCTCGAAGCGCGCCAGTTTCTCATCCCAGTAGGCCCATTTCCATTCCCAGAGTGGTTCCATGATCTGCCTCGAACACTGTATAAATATACAGTATCATGGAGCCGGGCGCCGCGCTAGACAGCGTCGGCTAAGATGATCCCTTCGCCGGGATTCGGAGTGGGCCATGTGCACAAATTACGCAGCCGCGCGCCGCGACCAGCTATTCAAGCACTTCGGGATCGAGCCGCCGGACAGTCCGTGGCGCGATGAGGTGTACAAGGACTATGCCGCGCCGATCATCCGTCGCATCGAGGGCCGCGACCGAGCGGACCTCGCGACGTTCGGCATTGTCCCGAGGCGGCATATCCCGGAAGGCGTGAGGCCGTTCGACACCATGAATGCGCGTTCGGAGACGCTTGGCGAAAAGCGCTCGTTCAGCGGGGCGTGGAAGAAGCTCCAGCTTGCGTTGATTCCTTGCGAAGCGATCTACGAACCGAACTACGAGAGCGGCCAGGCCGTCCGCTGGCGTATCGGCCTGGCCGATCATGCGCCTTTCGCGGTCGCCGGCCTGTGGCGCGTGTGGAATGAACCCGAGGGACAGGCGCTGTCGTTCACGATGCTCACACTGAACGCCGACGAGCATCCGCTCATGCGACGCTTCCACAAGCCCGGCGCGGAGAAGCGCGGCGTGGTCATCGTACCGCGCGACGAACACGAAAACTGGCTCGCATGCCGCTCGACCGATGAGGCCCGGTCCTTCCTCGCGTTGTATCCGGCGGACGGCATGAGCGCGGAGGCAGCGCCGGCACCCCCGCGCAAAACCAAGGCCGAATCGAACGTCTGAAAGCAGTTGAATAGAATCGATAGAATCAATATGAAAAGTAATCCTATATAAATTCTGACCTTCAGGCGGAACAACTCGTAGAGCGCGATGAAAGTGTCACCGCCGGTGGCTCGGTAGTAAGCCTCCCAAAGTTCGGCAAGCGCTGGCGCGACGCGAACTGTCAAGCTTAATGCGGACAGAGGTGTTACGCCGATCGTGAATTGCTGCGGTCAGCAGACGGGGAGAGCGGCCGGTGCTTCCTCGAAAAAGGTGGGCGCCGAGTCTGCTGTGTCCTCGTCCATCCCGCGCGTGTTGGGCGCGTCGGGCCGTTCTGAACATAACGCTTTCAAGCGCTACTAAGTCTGCCTCTCGAGCCTAAATCCGATGCGAATATCGCTGATCGGAACTGTCCACGCCGAAAGTGGACGCGCCAACTTGGCGGAATTGCGGACGATCCTTGAACACCTTCAGCCGGACGTCATCTTTGCTGAAATTCCCACTGCCAATCTTGCTGACTATCTCGACGGCTCTCACGGCAATCTCGAGTCTGCTGCCGTTGCCCTCTATCGCAAGCGCCGTCCAGTCGACGTTGTACCTGTGGACTTGAACAAACCAAACGACGAGTTCTTTAGAGAATCTGAGGAAATGTTCAAAAAGGTCGAAAGGACGAGCCCTGAATATCGCCGTCTGATGGACCAGAACAGCCTTGACACGCGAGATCACGGTTTTCCATACCTCAACAGCGATCGCTGCGCCCAAGCATGGGCAGCCATCTACGACGAGGTGCGTGCAACCGTCGAATGGATCGGCGACGCCAGATTGCGACAGATCTACGCTCTATGGAGCGAGACAAATGACCGTCGCGAGACGGAAATGCTAGAGAACATCAATGGCTATTGCATCCGCGGCGCATTCTCTCATGGAGTGCTTCTCCTTGGCGCTGGACACAGGAAAGCCTTGGAGGAGAAGGTGCAGGAGCAACGAGGCGTCGGTGCACCAGGAGTCTCATGGAAACTTTAAAGGTCTCTGGATTAGGCGGTGTGAGGAAATGTCCACTTCTATGAGGACTCGCCGGCAATTTGTCAGGCGAATGTCCCGCTCGTCCGATGTCGTTTCGCGCGGTTGCGAACATATATAACCCGGACGTCGCTTACTTGACGGTCCGCCAACACCCTGGGACCTGATCACGTCGCGCGGAGTCTGCATCAAACCTTGCCTTATTTGGCCCGTTTCGCGGGCTGACATCGAAGTCCGTCTTGATATGGGCAGTGGAAAGCAGTTTGCACAATCGCGGAAAATCAGCACCAAAGTACTCAAAACCGCAGCGGGATTCCCGACGGGCGAACATCGACGTTTGTGTATCCGAGCGAACCAGCCAGCTCGTGAACCGTCCAAATCGCAAGCTCGGGGTTCAACGTCGGGCCGCAAAATGCTTGTGCGACTCGCAGTGGTCCGTTCTCGCTGTCGAGTAACCTCAAAGGAATATATGGAACAAAGCTTCCGTTCCTGATGCGAAATCGTTCGTTTGGGACTGGATGGCGCTCTGCAAAGTAGACGTAGCGCCACTCCTGCTCTTCACGAAAGGACGGATTTTTGAAACAGGGCAGTAGATCGGCCAGCACTGTCTGCAGTTGCATTACGGCGTTGTCCACGATCTCCACCCGAAACCTCTCGCGGTGCATGATCGCCCCGTATTGTTCGAATATCGGTACCAAACCGATGAGCAGTTCGTCGAGAAGTCTAGTCTGTTCGGAGCCGTCGTAGAGAATCTTTCTAAGCTGAACGAGGCCGTGTTTCTCTATCAAGTTCGCTTCGCCATTGGAGAGAATTGGCGACTCCAAATGTCGAGAAAGGCCGATGGAATACCCGCCCCCGCCGCTTGCGTATCCGCGCCACTGACTCAGCAGGTTGCCGTTCTCGCAGAAGCAAACGACATAAGCCCTGAACAACATAACAGCAGCATGACGAAACTGCTCTCTCGCTCTTTCGACGAACAATCGAACATACTCGTTTGGCCGCACGGCTTCTAGTACCCCGAGCCGGTCCTTCAGCAGGGTGAGGCCGTATTCAAGCTCAGACGAATCGTTCAGATGTGCAATGTGCGTAGCCCAAAACTCTCGACCGTCGAGAATAGACTTGAATCCTTCGGCCGTTGTGTAGTGGTACAGCGTCTCAACTTCTTCGAACGCCTTCCTTTGACGAGCCAGAAATTGCTTCTGAACACGCCAAAAGTGCTCGTAAAGAAGAATGTCCGGTGCATTTGGATCGAAGGATTGCGTCGGTCCGGTCATGGCATCTCCGCGTCGTGGTCGACACACTTGGGGCCCAAAACACCAGAATGCTAGCACTATTCACGCATCGCGCAGAAGCGCGTCGACTTTCAACGGGCCGCGAGGACACGCGCAGGACAGTGAGTTCACCGGCATCGGGAAAACCGGCCGGTTTGGCAGAAAGGGACGGGTTCCGGATCAGGCAGATTTTCAAACGCTGAAGTATTGCTAAGAAACAAGTGTGTTGTGATAAGAAGGATTATCGCAATATCACGTTTAGCGAGAGAGATTCTCAGGGAAGCTTGCCGTTAACGCAGGGAAAGTTGGGTCTAAATTGCATAGTGTGCGCGTGAGTGGAGGTTGGGAACGATCGTCACTCATGTATCGGCTATGGCTTAGAGAATGCCAGTCAACCGAGTGTGTGCAGAAAGGCCGATCGTAACCAGTGTTGTAAGCGGGCACAGCGAGATGGAACTATGTTTTCAACGGCAGCTCATCGAGCAGCGCCCTCGCCGAGCGCAAATCGGCGGAGTCAAAGCCTTCAGTAAAGGCACCGTAGATTTTGTCCAGCCGCCGCCGGGCCGCTGCTGTCTCGCCTTGTGCTTGCCACAGCCGCGCAAGGCTCACGGTTGCGCGCAACTCCAGCGACTTCGAGCGTTGACGGGTGGCGACCGCGATCGCTTTTTGAAAGCATGCCTCGGCTTCCCGTCGACTTGCAGATGCATGGGTTCTCGCATGCTGGAGCATCAGTTCGCCCTTCAGGCGATGCAATTCCGCTTCGTAATAGTGCTCGCCCGTTTTGTCTGCCACAACGAGCGCCTCATTCAGCGCGCTCAACGCGGCCTGCACCTGGCCAGCGTGTCCATAGGCTGCGGCGAGCATGGACAGGATGCCTGAGCGCATCATCTCAGCGCCGGTGGCCTGGTAGGCGGCAAACCCCTGATTGATCAGGACAATCCCCGGCTCGAAGCGCCCCTGCTCAGCGAGGGCCCAGCCCCGAACGATCGTTCCGTACGCGAGCCAGAACGGGAACGCCTGATCAGTGGCAAGCGCGATGGCGGCTTCGGCGCATTCTTGAGCCAACTGCGCCTCGCGCCGAAATCGATGCAAATCGGCTGCCGCGACTAGGCTGAGCGCCAGGCTGGATGGGTGTGACATCTTCCGCGCGAGCGCAAGAGCATCCTGACTCCGCTTGCTTGCCTGGTCCGCATAACCCATGGCCCACAGGATCCAGGCCAATACGCTCAGGCCGATCATGCCCGGATCGAGTCCGTAATCACGGGCATGTGTCCGATGCTGTTCAGGATCGTAGAGCGCAACGACCTGCTCGAGATGGACACGCGCGTTGACCAGGTCGCCCTGAAAAAAGAAGCTGGTTCCGACTGCGCTGTGCGCTTCCACCAGCAAACCGCGGTCGTTGTCGTTCTGCGCGAGGCGCAGCAACTGCTCGCCCAGTTCGTGCGCGGTGGCGTACTCCGCACGCAATGCGTGATAGACCCGCAGCCCCAGCTGGACCGGAAAGAGCCGCGATGATTCGCCAACCTGATCGCACAATGTCAGCGCACGTGTATAAGTGGCCTTCACCTCCGGGGAGGCAGGGCCTCGGGCTGACATCCAGATCGGACCGAGCGCAAGCTGTATCGCGAGTTCCTGTCGCGCGCGTTCGCGTGCGTCGGGCAGCCGCGCGAGCAGTGCGAGCGCTGCGCCGAGGTGCTGGATCGCCTCGAGATTGGCTGAACGCTCCAACGCCTGCAGACCCGCATGCTGCAGATACTCCACCGCTTTCGGGATGTTGTTGCTCAGGCTGTAGTGGTGCGCCAGCTCGTCGCAATAGTCGTTGAGCCGGGCGGGGTAGAGCGCTTCGATGGCCTGCGCGGTGCGCTCATGCAGGACACTGCGCTGTTCCGTGAGTAGCGACTGGCCTGCGACCTCCTGGGTGAGGGCGTGCTTGAACGCATACTCCACCTCAGGAAACGCTGGATGCTCGAAAATGAACTCGGCGGCCTGCAAGCTGGCGAGCAGGCGGCGTAGCTCGTGTTCAGGCAGCCCGGTTTGGCCGCTGCAGACTTGCCGGACCAAACTCCAGGGGAACTCCTTGCCGACCACGGCCAGGGTCTGCAGCAACGCTTTCTCAGCGGCGGGAAGGCGGTCGATGCGAGCGGCAAGCACGCCCTGCACAGTCGTTGGAATACGCAGGGTGGCAGGCGTCTGCTGGATGCGGTAGCGGCCGGGCTCGCCGATCAGCGCTTTCTCCTCGACCAGGGTCTGGACGACCTCTTCCATGAAGAAGGGATTGCCCTCCGTCTTCTCGAGGACGAGCTGCTTCACCGGCACAAGTGTGGGCTCGTCGCCGAGCAGCGCTGAGAGCATCGCGTGAGCTTCGGCGTCGCCTAACGGCTCGAGCCGCAGCTGCCTGTAGTTGCTGTTCGGAGTCCACCCAGGCTGGTGTTCCGGCCGGTAGTTCACGAGCAGGAGGACCCTGGCGTTCGCCAGTTGATTGACGCAGAACGCAAGGAAGGCTTCGGTTTCGCTGTCGAGCCACTGCAGGTCTTCGATCAGCAGTTCGACGGGCTGGTTCTCGCTTTCGCGCACGAGCAGGTGAGTAATCGCCTCGAATGTGTGTGCGCGCCGCACCTGAGGGTCCAGCTCCAGCAGTGCCGAGCCCGGCTCGCTGATACCGAAGAGAGCAAGCAGGTACGGGACGAGGGTTTCGAGACGACGCTCCAGGGTCAGCACTTTGCCGGTGATCTTTTCACGGCACTGCCGTTCGTCGTCCTGAACAGTGATCTTGAAGTAGTGCTTCAACAGTTCGATCAGCGGCAGATAGGCAAATGCCTTGCCGTGCGAAACCGAAAAGGTTTCCAGTACCAGGCAGCCACGCTGCGATCGCTCCTTGAACTCAAGAAACAGCCGGGACTTGCCCACGCCGGCTTCACCCACCACGCTGACGATCTGCCCGCACCCTCCCGTTGCTTGCTCCATTGCGCAGCGCAAGGCCTGCAGTTCGTCTTCGCGACCGACGAACCGGGCCAGACCGCGTCGCGCCGCCACTTGCAGGCGCGTGCGCAGGGCGCCGAGCCCAAGTAATTCGTACACCGCGAGCGGCGTGGACAAACCCTTGACCTGGGCAGCCCCGAGCCCCTTGAACTCGAAGTAGCCTTGCGCAAGCTTGTAAGTGGACTCGCTCACAAGGATCGTGGAAGGCGCCGCCATGGTTTCCATGCGCGAGGCAACGTGCATCGTCTGACCGAGCGAATCGTAATCGGCGCGCAGATCGTCCTTGCGGATCGAGCGCACGACGACTTCACCTGTATGGATCCCGATCCTGATATCAAGGGGTATGCCGTGTTCCAGGCGGATTCGGTCTCCGTGCTGGCGCATCGCGTCCTGCATGCGGAGCGCCGCGTACAGAGCACGCTGCGCGTGGTCCTCATGAGCGATGGGTGCCCCAAACAGGGCTAATATCCCGTCGCCAAGCGACTTCGCGACATAGCCTTCGTAGTGATGCACCGCTTCCATCATCAGCGCGACGACCGGTCCAATCAGCCTGTCGGCCTCTTCAGGATCAAGATCGTGGATCAACGCTGTCGAACCGGCCATATCCGCGAAGAGCGCCGTGATTGTCTTGCGTTCGCCGACAGCTTCGCTACGCGCTTCCAGGGTGGCCTGCTCGGCCAGGATTCGCTCAGTCAGATGCGCAGGAGTGTAGTGAATCGGGGCGGCGAATGTAGCTTGCACGGCACCGCGCAACGGTGCGCCGCATTCGCTGCAGAACTTGGCGCTCGCGGGCACTTCGTGATAGCAATGCGGGCAAGAGCGCGCCAACCTCGCGCCGCACTTTTCGCAGAGTTTTGCGCTAAAGGGATTGTCGAACCCACAACTGGAGCAGCGCATACAGTCCCCCTCCCTATTTCGGGGTGCGCATCACAAGTATTAGACGCCGACTTCATGCCGACGGCAAGGATCCAGACCGTGTATTTGCTGAGCCGGAGCGTCGACCCGCATCGCGTGAGCGCGACGCACCAGTCGTTGTATCACTGCGTTCAAGGTCGAAATTCTCTCGAGCGGCAGCATCACGCGATCGAACATGGCCGTGAAGAGGTCAACTCGCGACGGCTCAGGTATGGAGCCGCCCAACGCGACTCGTTGCGCGGTTGGTCACGGGGCAGGGGCTTGGTGGAGCGATGCCCAATCTGATTGCGTTGCCTGCCGAAGCCGTTGGGCCTTGGCTAAAAAACACGGCGGAGAGCGTAATGTGCTGCGGCATGCCTTTCGCGGGCGCGATGGCGGCATTGCCTGGCGTGCTGAGCACGGGCGATACCGCTTGGCGGAACATCTCTTATGCGGGTGGCGTCGGACCGCTCATGACCGTTCCTGCGCTGATGCCATGCCTGCAGAGTTCAGCGCATTCGAGCGAAAGGCCGTAAGCGGCCGGGCAACCCAACTTGAGGTTCGGTAGAGCACCTGGGAGTATCGTGCCCACTTGACGATGAGGCGCGGACCGAACTTGTCGCCCAAGTGCGCCGTCTCGTGCGTCGGCGCTCAACGATCCACATGTCGATGTTCGAGAGCGCGCTCCGCACAGCGCACTATCGTCCGCGCCAGACAGTGAACGCGCGTCGAGCATCTAAGGCGTGCCAGCAAAATCGACGGGCGTTCATTAGCGTCCCTGTGAACACGGCTAGCAGAATTAACGAACTTCAACAGCGCGCGGTACCGTCGAAGCCGGGTTATGGCCATCAGGCTCATCGCCCAAATGGCCGCGCGCGTGCCCCGATGGTTGGTCGACGGAGGCTGTCCGCCTAACCGGCGTCAACGCCGGGGGGCGGCAACTGATCCTGCATCCTCGCATGCCCGCGCTCGAGTAGCGAAGTGGCCGGCACGGCAATGGCAGGCAGTTTGGTGCGCACTAGCGCCTGGGCTTCCGATCGGCTGACTCCGAGGCCCCGAAGAATGGCTGCAACAGCCTGTTCTGGCGACGCACAAGTTCGCGCTTCGGTGGCAAAACGCTGAGCCGTGGTCAACGTTGTTCCAACGATTACGTCCAGGGCAACCTCAACCGAAACGTCACGAAAACGCCCGCTCGCCAATCCCTGTTCGATATGAACAGGCAGGTATTCGTAGATCAGGCTGCTCGGACCCGCAGCGTGCAAGCCCGCTGCGGAAATGAAGCGTGCGAGCAGCGGGTAAGTTTGCGCCGCCCGCAAGAACATCCGCACGCCACAGGCGATCCGCCGCGTCGGATCGTCGTACGAACGCACCTCCACCTCGATGAGCCGAAGCAGTTCATCGTTCAGCTCCTGGGTCACCGCTGCGAGCAATTCTTCGTTCGTACGAAAGTAGTTGTAGAAGGTGCCTTGGGAGACGTCCGCTGCTGCGATGACTTCCTGAATGACGCTGCCTCCCACGCCCTTTTCTGCAAAAACCAGCATCGCGCTCTCGATCAATCTTGCGCGCATCCGCTCCCGGCGTTCTGCCGCGACGCGGGTCCGATGGTCAATGGTCGTGTCTGTACTCATGTCGCGATTATATGGCGCGAAGTAGCCCTGGCAATCGGGCTCCAGGTAAAAACGATAATATTGTCATAATGACAAATATCTCACTACAATGCCTCATCCTCGCGAATTCCGGAGCAGTCGACGCGATGGATGCCCCACTAGAACACCCTTGCGCGGGGGAGTGGACCGCATGTCTACCCACCCATGCAACCGGATGACCGATCCAAGGAGATAAGGATGATGAAAGTCGAAACCACGGCCGTGTTGATCGTCGGAGGCGGAGGCGCCGGCCTGACGGCCTCCATGCTGCTGGCGGGCCTTGGCATCGAGAGCTTGCTGGTCAGCGCTCTGCCAGCTACCTCGATCCTGCCCAAGGCCCATGTGCTGAACCAGCGCACGATGGAGATCCTCAGCGACGCGGGCGTGGCGGAGCAGATTTACGCCCGCAGCACGCCGGCCGCGAACATGAAGGCCATGGGCTGGTACGCCGGGTTCTGTGGTCCGGAGCCCGAGTATGGGCGCAGGATCGGTAAAGTCGAGTCCTGGGGCCACGGCTGCGAGAACCTCAACTGGGTTCAGGCCAGCGCCTGCCGCAGCGCGAACCTGCCGCAGATCCGCCTCGAACCCATCATGAAGGCCCACGCCGAAGCGCTCAACCCGGGACGAGTGCGGTTCCATCATGAACTGCTCAGGCTGGAACAGGATGAACAAGGCGTCGAAGCGTGCATCCGTAACCACGACACGGGCGAGGAGTATCGGGTCCGCGCGAAGTACCTGCTGGGCTGCGACGGAGGCCGAACCGTCGGCCGCCAGGTGGGCATCGAGTTCGAGGGGCTGGGAGCGATCGCCAGTTCCATCACGGCGCACATCTCGGCGGATCTGTCCCAGATCGCCACCGACCCCGACGTCCTGATCCGCTGGATCTGGAGCCCTGCATTGGGCGAGATGACCGTGCTGGTGCCGATGGGACCCGACCACTGGGGGCCGGACAGCGAGGAGTGGGTGGTGCACGTCACCCAGCCGATCGACCAGGCGAAGGATTTGACCGATGCACAGATCGAGCAAATGATGCGCTCGGCACTGGGCCTCGGCGACAGGCCGATCACCTTCCGCAAGATCAGCCGCTGGACTCTGGAGGGTTTGCTGGCCGACAAATTCCGGGTCGGCAGGGTGTTCATCGTCGGCGATGCTGCGCACCGCCATCCGCCGACCGGGGGGCTGGGGCTGACCAGCGGCATCCAGGATGCGCACAACCTCTGCTGGAAGCTGGCGGCCGTCCTTAAAGGCCAGGCCGACGAGTCGCTGCTCGACAGCTACGAGAGCGAGCGCCGGCCCGTCGATGCGCGTAACATCCAGCGTTCCATGGAGAACGCGGTCACGCACTTCGAGATTGGCGCAGCGTTCGGCTTGAGTCCTTCGTCGACCGCCGAACAGAATTGGCAGCAGCTCAAGCGGGTGGTCAGCGGGCTGCCCGCGGATGCCGCGCATCGGACCAAGGCGCTGCAGGCGATCCGGCGGGCCAGTATGGAGGCCAGCGAGCTGAACGTGGAATATGGCTACCGCTACGAGTCGGACGCCATCGTTCCCGATGATTCCCCTCAGCCGCAACCGGTCGACGAAATCCGTCTCTATGAGCCCAGCACGCGTCCGGGCTCCCCGCTGCCCCATGCCTGGATCGACCTCGAGTCGGGTGAGCGCCGGGCTCTGAAGGACTTCGTTTCGCCGGGTCGATTCCTCCTGATCGCCGGCGAGAACGGCGAGGACTGGAGCCGGGCTGCCGAGACCATCGGCCGGGCCAACGACCTGCCGATCGACGCCGTGCGCATCGGACATCTCGAAGGCGACGCGTTCGATCCGCGGCTGGCGTGGGCCCAGTTCCGCGGAATCTCGGCATTCGGCGCCGTCCTGGTACGGCCGGACCGGGTGGTGGCCTGGCGATGTGCGGGGCGTGTCGCTGATCCGGCGGCTACACTGGCCGACGCACTGTCCAAAGTCCTGAGCCGCGATCTGCGCGCGCAGGCGTGATCGCCGTTGAACCTGGCGCGCCGTAATCACCGACAATCATTCCGGTCAACCGGCCAAGATGGTTGTCGGTGAAAGGGCGCATTGACTCAGGATTTTTGTTACCGAGCACCGTATGTTGCCTCATGTAACTTGTTACCCGTCAGAATGGTGGCGGGGACGACTTATGACGAGGCGGCTCAGCATGACAACACGACGGAAATTGACTGGGGCAGTCGGTGAGCGGTACCGCCGCTCTGACAGGAACGAGAAGCGCGAGATTCTGGACGGGTTTGTGCAGGTGACCGCCTATCACCGCAAGCACGCGATCCGGATACTGTGCACTGAAGTCCGGGCACCGAAGGCCAAGCCAGGCCCACAAAGGTGCTACAAGGACGAGGTGCGTGCCGCGCTGATCACGCTGTTGGGGGCGCCGCAGAACGGATCTGCGGTAAACGACTGAACGCACTGATTCCAACCTTGATCGACTCGATGACGAGGCGTGCCGCATGGTTGCAGACAAGCGCTTGCCTCGCGCCTACTGTTTCGACTCGATCGAGCAATAACATGATTCACCTTTCTCGTGCAGCAGCCGTCTCCCTGATGCCGATTTCGTGCGTGAGAACATCTGCCTTTGGCACACCCAGTGCCTTGCGATACTTAGGTATCAGCATATGCGCGGATTTCGCCATCCTGTTGAGCCATCCTGCCGTGACCAATCCCAGTCCCGGCAAATGCGACACGCCCGCTCGACTTCCGAGCGTAACGACCATCGTGGGATCGTTTGTTTTAGCCTTGTAATGCTTGAATCCATCCGAACGCCCCTCGAGCACCGACCGGATGTTTGCTTCCGCCACTTTGACTTGACCCTGCACGTGCCAGGCCATCTTGTTCTCCGTCAGGTCGGTGATATCGCCGATCGCAAACACGCTGCTTTGTCCGCAAACGCGTAAAGACCGGTCGACTTTGATTCGTCCCGCGGAGTCCAGCAATTCGGGATGCTGCGACCGCATGAACGCAGTGTTGGGCCGCCCACCGATGCACCACAACAGGAGGTCATATGAAAGCGTGCGACCGCGGTCGGTTTCGGCTTCTCCCTCGGTACCGAACAAGTCGTCGGTAGGTTGCCTCCCCACCAGACGCTCATTAACGATGACGGCGACGCCTCGTTCGGCCAATACCCGTTGCGCGTGGGCGGCCAGTTTCGGCGAGGTTCCCCCCAGGATTCGCGGCCCTGCCTCCAGCACGGTTAGCCGTTTGTCAGGAAACGTCTCGCTGATTTCCCCTGCGATCTCGATCCCGATCGGGCCGCCACCAACGATCAAAACGTTCCGTGCTTGCAGCAGGCGAAAATGGAAGCGGCTATAGAAGGCCTTGCGCTCCTCGAGCGTGCCCCCTTCGGAGCGCACCAGCGGACTGGAAAAGCGGCTGCCGGTTGCCAGGACGCTAACGTCGCTTGATAGGGTCGACGTGTGGCCATCGATGTGTTGTACGTTTGCCGCATCCGTGGACCACTCAATCAGCCGTCCGCGAATGTGCCTGACTGTCGGCAGCGCTTCCGGGAACGGGATGATTGCCGGCTCGGCGAAGTTTGGCGCAACGAGGCTACGCGGCGCCGACATGGGCACTTCGAAGTAGTCGAGCGGATCCACCAGCGTTACCGGGTAATCCCGGCTTAGCCGGCGAGCCAGCGACGCGCCGGCGATTCCGCCGCCGAAGATGGCAACGGTTTTTGAAGCAAGCGGCATGGAAGATCCTTCTTTTGCGCATGGGCACACGAGCGCCGACTGCAAAACGGCGCGTCTGTACATATGCAGGTCACCTTTGATAACCTAGTCAAAATACAGTACTGCGCAAGACACTGACAAGAAGGCACATGTATGTTACCGGCCAGGAAAATTCACTCGGGCAAGCAGCCAGCCGAGGAACAGGGGCCACAGAATGGCAATTCCTTGCCGGCGCTGAACACGCGACACGCGGGCTCCGAAGACAGTTCGACATGCCAGGCAGTGGGTACGGTGCTCTCGCGTATCGGCGACAAATGGAGCGTGCTCGTCGTCATGCAGCTAGCGGCCGGCCCTCGTCGCTTCAACGAATTGAAAAGAGCGATCGGCGGCATCTCGCAGCGCATGTTGACCCTCACTTTGCGCGGGCTCGAGCGGGACGGTATGGTTGCGCGCACCGTATTCCCGACCGTTCCGCCCAGGGTCGACTATTCGCTGACGGAGTTGGGTCAGTCATTGAGGGCCCCGGTCGAAGCGCTTGGCATTTGGGCGTTCGAGCATCTTTCCGCGATCGAGCAAGCGAGGCAGGCTTTTGATATTCGGCATGGACTCGATGAAAGCATTTAATCGCGGAACATGGTGGGCGTCGAGGAACTGAACCGGCTTCAGGTGGTGTTCTTCACCGGCCGCGGGCGGCATGCCTGTGAGCCGGGACCAGGTGCCGAGCCATGCAGGCGCAGAGAAGCGTTCCTGTGCTGGTCCCGCAGGTATGTCCCGCGCCGTATCGCGGGCGCGGGAGAGAGGCTATGGGCGGGCGTCATTGCAGTTGCCGATGACGACTAGCTCATGTACAGACCGCCGTTTAGTGAGAAGTCCGCTCCCGTTGCGAATCCGGCTTCGTCGCTAGCAAGCCAGGAGACGATAGAGGCAATTTCGGGGGCTTCCCCGAGACGGCGAACCGGAATGCTTTGAACGATGGCCTCCAGGATCTCTGGGCGCACAGCGCGAACCATGTCAGTGCCGATGTAGCCCGGAGACACCGTATTTACGGTGATCCCCTTGGTTGCAACCTCCTGTGCAAGCGACATCGTAAAACCGTGGATGCCGGCCTTGGCGGTTGAGTAATTGGTCTGGCCAAACTGCCCCTTCTGACCGTTCACGGACGAGATGTTGATAATTCTGCCCCACTTCTTATTCACCATTTCGTCGAGGACCTGCTTGGTCACGTTGAACAGGCTCGTGAGGTTAGTCGCAATGACCTCGTTCCAGTCCTCCCTGGACATCTTGCGAAAGACGCCGTCCCGAGTGATGCCTGCATTGTTCACCAGCACGTCGATATCGCCGACCTCCTTCTTCACCTTGACCAAGGCAGCCTCGGTTGAATCCCAGTCAGCGACATTGCCCTCCGAGGCGATAAACGAGAAACCCAGTTCGGCTTGCTCAGCCAGCCATCGCTCTCGTCGCTGAGATTTCGGCCCGCATCCTGCCACGACAGTGAGCCCGTCCGTGTATAGACGCTGGCATATCGCCGTTCCAATTCCGCCCATGCCGCCGGTTACATAAGCAATTCGCTTCGCCATATCATTCGCTCCAGGTAGGTTACGGTGACTACGGTCAAAAAAAGACGGACGACGTTGAAACATTACGTTCTACTGAGTGATTCATGAGAGGCGGCAGGGAAGACGCCAATCCGGTCGAATGCGTCAAGCACGTGCGAAATGCTCGATGGTTGACGCCGGCTCATCTCGGCTCGAGGCTCTCGGGTATGGCTTCTAGTTGTCGGATGCCAAATTTTAGGGGCGTATGCTTACGCTAACCCGAATATTTTGCAACTTCAAGTACGACATTTGAATTCTTAAGCGGACCCCGGTTCCGGTCTGCCCGCCGAGGTCCGTAGCGCCGTGCCGCTGTCGCGAACCGGATGCAAATCCGGCCTTGTACTATACTGACTACTCTGATGACGTGCTTTGTCAACATGACAGTCTAATTCATAATGGAAAAGCGCAGTCCAATGCCAAAAAAGAATACCGGCTCCTCAGAGGGTTCGCGCGCCGTTCCGACGCGCAAAGCGCGAGCGGCGGAGCCGGAGGACCACCGAGTGCGCACCGGCGCGGCACGCAGTGAGCGCACACGCCGGAGGCTGCTTGCTGCAGCAATGGCCGTCTTTGCCGAACGCGGGGTAGACGCGCCCGTTATCGATGATTTCATCGCTGCAGCTGGCGTCGCGCGCGGTACTTTCTATAACTACTTCAATTCAACCCAGGAGTTGCTGGATGCCGTCACTGTAGAATTGAGTGACGCGATTGTCGGCAGCATTGAAAACGTGGTTTCCCAGGTGCCCGATCCGCTGAAACGGATGGCGCTTGGCTGCTTGCTCTACATGCATCTTGGCGTAGACGTGCCCACCTGGGGCGATTTCCTGATGCGCGTGGGTTCACGAAGCAAGGCGACCGGAAAGCTGGTCAATATGTACTTGCCGCGAGACCTGAAGATGGCGCACAAAGCAGGAGAAGTCGACTATCCGACTTTACGTGCGGCCCACGATCTGGTCTTCGCGAGCCTGAACCAGGGCATCCAGACAGTGAACTCCGGGGAGGCGCCTCGTGATCACCTGCGACAGGTGCTGCTGCTCGCGCTACGCGGGGTAGGCGTTGCCCCCGCGCTTTCTGCCCGCCTAAGCCAGATGGAGCTTCCGGAGGTCGAGTTGCCCGCGGGGGTCTTCGACGACGTTTCCCTGGCGCGGCGACATCTCGCAGGTTGAGTCGCTTTGTCCATCAACGCGAGGCGTTGATCTTCACAACAGGAGACAGCGTCGTCACTGCGGTGGTCGGCGGCGCGGCAGCCAATGACTGGCTCCCGCGCACTTGAGGCCAGGGGCGCACCGCGTCTGCGATTCCATTTTTGTTTGGCCGCCGAATAACGGTCGACTTCTCCGGGTCATTGCGCTACCCGCGTGCGAACTGCACGCCACGAAGATATCTACAGCACCCGTTGCGTGTCCCGGCGCGCACAGACTTCCTGCCACCAGCGTTCTGCTGGTCTGCATCACGTCGAACTCATCGACACACCTCCTGCAAGACGAGCGCGTCCGCCGCGAGAAAGCTCACCAGACTCGCGACGCCGGCGCAAAACCATTGCCCGTGAGCCCCGGCTATGAGCGCATGAAACTACCCCGGTTTAACGTCTAATGATATGAACATTTCAGTTCAAGATGAACTAAAGTGTCATCTTGACATGCAAGTACACGTGGCCTACTCTGTGTTCACGGAGGCGCGAATCGAACGCTACCGGGACGAAAAAATAAAAAGCAAAGCCAATGTGATACGACGATTCAAACGGGTCCGGGTATCGACGCAGGCGTTTGACTTTGGAGGAAGACAAAGTGGAGACACTGAAAGGAAACGAGCCCGTTTCTGTGGATGTGGCCATCGTTGGTTACGGCCCCACGGGCCAATTGCTGGCGCTTTTGCTGGGTCGGCTAGGGCATCGGGTCGCAGTGGTCGATCGCTGGCCGCATTTATACCCGTTGCCACGCGCCGTTCATTTCAATCACGAGATCGCCCGCATTTTTCAGTGTGCGGGCCTCATTGACGAGGTCATGCCAATCGCGGATCGGATCGACTTCTACGAGTGGCGCAACGAGAAGAACGATCTGCTGCTTCAGCTGGATTGGAGCGGTCTCGGCCAAAGCGGATGGCCCGTTGCCAGCATGTTCGCGCAGCCCGATCTGGAGCGCCTTCTTGACCGCCACGTGAAGGCGATGTCGTGCGTCACGGTGTGCCAGGGCTGGGAAGCGAAGGCGCTGACTCAAACGAACACTGGCGTACAGATTGGGATCGAGCGAGGTGAGCTGCGCGACGGTCAATGGATTGGCACGGGCGAGCAGGGTTCCATCGAGGCGAAGTGGGTCATCGGTGCCGACGGCGCCAACTCCTTCGTGCGGCGAGCACTGGATATCGGATGGCAAAACCTCGGGTTCGCTTTCGACTGGCTGGTGATCGACGTAAAGCCGCGCTTCGCGCGTGACTGGGTGCCCAACATGTGGCAGCTATGTGATCCGGCACGGCCAGCGACGCTGGTGCCGGGCGGCCCTGGCCGTCGTCGTTGGGAGTTCATGTTGCTGCCCGGCGAACGTGCCGAAGACATGAACCGTGCGGAAGTCGCGTGGAAACTACTGGCGCCCTGGGACGTCACGCGCGCTAACGCAGAGCTGGAGCGGCACGCCGTCTACACGTTCCGCGCGCAATGGGCCACGGACTGGAAGCGCGGCCGCGTCTTGCTGGCCGGAGATGCCGCGCACCTCATGCCGCCATTCGCGGGACAGGGTATGTGCAGCGGCATGCGTGACAGCATGGCGCTCGCCTGGCGGCTCGATTCTGTGCTGCAGGGCCGGCTGCCTGAAAGCGTACTGGACAGTTATGGCTCTGAGCGCAGCGGTCATGTGCGGGAGCTGATCGATTTTTCGATCGACCTTGGCAAGTTCGTCTGCATCACTGATCGCAAGGCTGCAACGCGGCGCGACGAATCAATGCGCGCCGCACAGGCGAGGCCCGGCTACGTCGCGCCGCCTCCGCCCTCGCCATCCCTCGGACCCGGTCTCTGGATGGCCGGCGCACCGGCGGCTGGACGGCTCGGCATGCAAGCGGAGGTGGAATTTAATGGAACACGAGGGTTGTTCGACGACGTGGTCGGCAGAGGCTTTGCGCTCATAGCCCGCGACGCGGACACCCTGGCGGCGATCTCCGCCGTCAATCACGAGGCGCTGCGGGCTCACGGTGCGGCAATCGTGCATATCGGCCCCGGCGGCATGAATGACGTGAACGGGAACTATGGGAAATGGCTTAGCGGGCTCGGTTGTGTCGCAGCGCTCGTGAGGCCCGACTTCTATGTGTATGGCGGCGCACGCACGCGGGCAGAGATCGACGGTTTGCTGGACGCCTGGCGAGATTCGCTGGGATTGGCCGCTCACGCTGCAACTGACGAGAGGAGATGCGCATGAGCACCTCACGCCGGTACGACCGTTTGGGCGTGCATTCGATCGGTGAATTTCACATGACCGTGCCTTCGCTCACGCAAGCCGAGAAGTTCTATCGCGCATTCGGCCTCCGGGTGGAGCGCGATGCAAGCGGCCTGACGCTACGCACACACGGCCGTAGCCATGTCTGGGGCCGCCTGTGCGAAGGGACGAGGAAAAAGCTCGACAGCGTGAGCTTTCATTGTTTCGAGGACGATGCGCACGCACTGTACAGCCATATCCTTTCCCGCGGAGTCGAACGGATTTCGTCGCCTGCGGCTGGCGATGCCACGGGTATCTGGTTTCGCGATCCTGATGGACTGGCGTTACAAGTGAAGCCCGGCGCCAAGACGACCATAAACTGCTCGCACCACCGCCATCCCGAGCTTCCTCAGGACGGGATACGGTGTGCGCCGTATAGCGGTCAGGCGAACCCGGCCTTGCCCCAGCGGCTTTCACATATCGCACGCATGACGGCGTCCGTTTCTGCCCAGCTCGACTTCTACACCGATGTGCTGGGTCTGCGTCTGTCGGACCGCAGTGGCGATGCGGTGGCTTTCCTGCACGCGCCGCACGGGTCCGATCATCATCTCGTCGCTTTCATGCACAGCGAAGGGCCGGCGCTGCATCACCTGAGCTGGGATGTGCCGACCGTCGAGGACGTTGGCCTCGGCATGAAGCGCATGCATGAGGCCGGCTACACCACGGGGTGGGGCGTGGGACGTCACGTGCTCGGGTCCAACTATTTCTATTACGCGCAAGACCCATGGGGCAGCTGGTGCGAGTTCTCCGCCACGATGGACTACATCCCTGCGGACGTCGAATGGCAGGGTCTCGACCATCCGGCAGATAACTCCGTTTATCTATGGGGGCCGCCAACCGAGCCACTCCTGTTCGTCAATTCCGAAGCTTGAGCGCGACCAGCGCGTGCGTGCCTTTTCGCTGCGCGATGCCCGCGAGCTCCTTTGATTCAACGACCGAAGATCCGACATGAAACTCGTCACCTTTAGCTGCCGCGGCCGTGTATCGGTCGGCAAAGTAGTAAACGACCAGATCATCGATCTGCCCTCGAGCGACGGCGCGCTGCCGCATACGATGCTCGAACTGCTGCAGGCTGGACCGGCCACGCTCGAGCGGGCTCGAGCGGTCGAGCTTGACCACGCAGTGACATTTCCGCTCGACGATGTCCGTCTGGAAGCGCCCGTGCCCAACCCGTCCAAGTTCCTCGCCATCGGCATGAACTACCGTAAACACGCGCAAGAGGCGATCGATCTTGGCGTGAAAGTTCCCGACAGCCAATTGTGGTTCAACAAGCAAGTCTCCTGCATCAACGGGCCGTACGATCCGGTGCAGATGCCCGTGGCATCCGACCAGCTCGATTACGAAGCCGAGCTTGGCGTGGTCATCGGCAAGCGCTGTCGGCATGTGAGCGTCGAGCAAGCCCCTTCGGTTGTGGCCGGCTACCTCGCCGTGAACGATGTGTCGGTGCGCGACTGGCAGATGCGCTCGCCGACGATGACACTAGGCAAGAGCTTCAACACGCATGGGCCCATCGGCCCGTGGATCGTCACCGCCGACGAGATTCCCGATCCGCACACGCTGAAGATTCGCATGAAGGTGAACGGCGAACTGCGCCAGGAAGGCTGTACGAGCGAACTCATCTACGACATCTGGCAGCAAATCGCTCATCTGACGACGGTAATGACACTCGAGCCTGGCGACATTATTGCCACGGGAACGCCCTCGGGCGTCGGCGTGGCGATGAAACCGCCGTCGTATCGCCGCATCGGCGATGTGATGCGCGTTGAGATCGATGGCATCGGGCACATCGAAAATCTCGTCGTTGCCGAACCGAACCGCTCGGAGTAACAGACATGTCCCGCAAGATCATCATCACCTGCGCCGTCACCGGTTCCGTTCACACGCCGAGCATGTCCGCGCATCTTCCCATCACGCCGGACCAGATTGCCGAGCAGGCAATCGAAGCCGCCGAAGCCGGCGCCGCAATCCTGCACCTGCATGCGCGCGACCCCAACGACGGCCGGCCTTCGTTCGACCCCGCCGTATACCGCGAATTCCTGCTGCGTATTCACGCGGCCACCGACGCCGTCATCAACATCACCACGGGCGGCTCGGTTCTGATGACGATGGAGCAGCGGCTTGCCGCGGCGTTCGACGTCTCGCCGGAAATGGCCTCGTGCAACATGGGTTCGATCAATTTCGCATTCCACACCATGCTGGACAAGGTCAAGGACACGAAATACGACTGGGAGCGCGATTACGTCGAACGAACGCGCGCAAACATCTTCCGCAATACCTTCGCTGACATCGAGGATCTGCTGGTCGGCCTTGGTCGGGCACACGACACGCGGTTCGAGTTCGAGTGCTACGACGTAGGCCACCTGTACAGCCTGAAGCACTTCGTCGACCGTGGACTCGTGAAGGGGCCGCTTTTCCTCCAGTTCGTGATGGGCATTCTCGGCGGCATCGGCGCTGACCCGGACAACCTCGTCCATATGAAGCGCATCGCGGACAAGCTGTTCGGCGACAGTTACCAATGGAGCGTGCTCGGCGCTGGCCGTCACCAGATGCCAATGGCGATGCAGGCGGCACTGATGGGCGGCAATGTGCGCGTCGGCCTCGAGGACGCGCTGTCGATCGGACCGAGCCGGCTTGCTACCTCGAATGCCGAGCAGGTGCGCATGATCCGTGGCTTGCTGGAGTCGTTGGGAATGCAGATCGCTAGTCCAGGCGATGTGCGGGACATGCTGAACCTGAAGGGTCGTCAGCAAGTGCGACTGGGATGAGGGGGCTATGCAACATCCTGTGTTCGAACTCGAACAGCGGCGCTGCGCGGCGTTGCTGACCAGGGATTTCGTCGAACTTGACCTGCTGACGTCGCCCCGGCTGGTGTATGTGCATGCGCCAGGTGTCATTCACGGACGCGAAGCGTTGATGCAGTTCATTCGGCAAGAGGTGCAGTTCAGCGCCGTGCAGCGACGTGACCTGCAGGTGCGGGCAGCCGGCGACGTGGCGTGGATGACGGGACTGTTGCGCTACGAAGGGTGGCGCCTTCCGGCGCAGCAGGCGTTCGAGGCTTTTTCCTTTGTAGTCCAGATCTGGGTCCGCGTCGATCGACACTGGCAGATGGAGCTCTGCCAGTCGACCAAGGTGGAAGAAGCGAGCTGGAGGGCAGCAGCAGCGCATGCAGTTGGCGGGTCACCGCCGGAACAGCTCGAACCGGGCGAGGGTGCGGGCGTGATGTGCTCGTTTAGCGAATAAGGAGCAGGGCAATGAAGATGAATGTGGCAGTCGTTGGAACCGGCACCATGGGATCGGTGATGGTAGGGCATCTGGCGCGCCGGGGACACACCGTGACGGTGTGGAACCGCACCCGCGAAAACGCGGCGGCAGCCATCGCTGCGGGTGGCAACTGGGCGAATACGCCCGCTGATGCCAGCCGGAATGCCGATGCAGTCGTTGTCGTGCTTTCCGGCGACGAGACGGTGCTCGACGTGCTGATGCGCTCCGACGGTGTGTTTGCAGGCTGCAGGCCAGGTACCGTGGTGATCGAGATGTCGACCACGGCCGCTGCGACCAAGCGCAAGGCTGCGATCTCGGCGGCGCAGGCGCGCGTCGACTTTCTCGACGCGCCGTTTTTCGGATCGCTGAAAGAGGCCGAGGCAGGAGGTCTCTGGCCCGTGGTGGGTGGAGATTCCGATGTGCTGGCACGCGTGAGTCCCGTGCTGGAAGCCTACAGCGATCGCATCTTTCACGTGGGCCCCGTCGGCGCGGCGGCCACGGTGAAGCTTGCGGGAAACCTGCTGGTGCTGACGATGGTCGAGCATCTCGCGGCCTCATTGGCAATGATCGAGGCCAACGACGGGGACCCGAAGATCCTGCTCGAACTGCTGGGGATCACCGGCTTCAGATCGCCGCTTTATCAGGCCAAGGGCAAGCAGATGATCGATGGCGACTTCGCGCCGAGAGGCAGCGTCGACACGGCGATCAAGGACCTGGGTCTGATCGTCGCGGCTGCGGAGTCTGCCGGCATACCGACGGCCGGCCTGATCGACATACGGGCGCGGTACCAGAGAGCGCGCGAACTGGGCGGCGGCGAGTCCGACATGGCGAGCGTGATTGCTGCCGAGCGTGAGCACGCTGGAGGCGCAGTGCATTCGTAGTTGAAACACCCGCCGCGACGGTCCGGGGGCATGCGCCCGCGGGTCCGCGGGCGTGGATCGATTTTCCATCATAGCGCCGGCTTTGACCGGCACAAGGAGACACCATGCACGCGAGAGTTTCGCACGCGTTAGACGATATCGGCTCGTCGGACGCGCGCTACGAGTTCAAGGCAGTAGGGCTTCTCGCCCTCGGATTCGGGATGGTCGGTCTTGACCGCTTCATCATCAACCCGCTCTTTCCGGCAATGCAGAAGGATCTCGGGTTGAACTACCAGGAACTGGGCCTGATTTCGGCCGTGCTGGCGCTAGGTTGGGGAATCGCGTCGATTTTCAGCGGCAGACTCTCGGACCGGCTGGGGCGCAAGCGAGTGCTCGTGCCAGCCATCGGCGCTTTTTCGCTACTCGTGGCCACGAGCGGACTCGCGTCGGGACTCATGAGCCTGCTACTGATACGCGGGCTCATGGGGCTCGCCGAGGGAGCATACGTGCCAGCCAGCATCGTCGCGACGATCGAAGCGTCGAAGCCGTCGCGCGTCGGGCTGAATATCGGTCTGCAGCAGATGGCGTCGCCGCTGGTTGGCTCTTTCCTCGGGCCGCTGATCGCCATTGGTCTGTTGAAGGCACTGCCGAGCTGGCACTGGGTGTTCGCGGTCGTGTCCGTGCCTGGACTTGTGGTCGCCTGCCTGCTGGCGCGTGTTCTGCGTGAGCGCCCGCCTGCCGCGCCGGTGCGGGCGCAGGTTCAGGCGGAACCCCCGGCCTCGTGGGGGAGCGTGCTCTCCCAGCGCGCAGTGCTCGTCAACACCGCTTCGATGTGCTGCTTTCTCACTAGCCTGCTCGTGCTGGCGGCGTTCATGCCGAACTATCTGGTTGATTACCTGAAGCTCGATCTCGGCAGCATGAGCATCGTCCTTTCTGCGTTCGGCGCTGGCGGCTGCCTCGGCATGGTGCTCGTTCCTGCGCTTTCGGATCGTCTCGGATGCAAGCGGGTAATGGTCGGCGCAATGGTTTTCGCCCTTGTAGCCTTGTGGGTTCTGCCTTCGATCGGTGGGGCGCAGTCCGCCACGCTGTGCGTCTTGCTCTTCGTCGCCGCCTTCATGAACACGGGTGTCCTCGCGATCAACGTCGGGCCGCTCACGCACGGCTCGGTCCCTGCACGCTGTGTGACCACCGCGACGGGCGTGGTGGTCGGCATCGGCGAAGTTTGCGGCGGCGCGGTGGCCCCCGCGATGGCCGGCACCGTGGCTCAACGCCTCGGCATCGCCGCGGTGCCATGGATCGCAGTCGGCGCCATGTCGCTCGCATGCGTGATCGTGCTGCTTGCCGTGCGGGAGCCTAGACGGGCTAGCGCCGGAAACCCCGCCGATGCCGGCATGCCCGCGGCGTGAACGTGCGCGGCACGACGGCTCAATCTTGCTCAAAACAAGGAATGGAATATGACTTCGCTCGCATCGGATCTTCTGGACTTCCACGGAAAAACGGTGCTCGTCACGGGTGCCGCAACTGGCATCGGACGGGCTGTGGCGCTCGCTTTCGCAAAACACGGAGCGCGCTTGTCGATCGGCGACATCAACGAGGATGCCGCGCGTGAAACCCTCGATGGCATCAAGCGCCTCGGTGCGGAGGTGATCTTTGTGCGCACCGACGTTTCCAGCGAAGCCGACGTGCAACATCTCGTGTCGGAGACGGTACGGCGCTTCGGCAAGCTCGACTGCGCGTTCAACAACGCAGGAATTGCACCCAGAGACGCCGACCGCAGCGCGCTCGCACAGCTGGATCTCGCTGTTTTCGATCGCCTGCTCGCCGTCAATCTGCGCGGAGTATTCCTGTGCATGAAGTACGAGCTGCAGGAAATGGCGCGCTCGGGCAGCGGGGCGATCGTGAACACTGCGTCCGTGGCAGGCATCGTGGCCGAGCCCGGCGTGGCCGGCTACGTCGCAGCGAAGCACGGCGTCATCGGGCTCACGAAGAGTGCCGCGATCGAATACGCGAGCCAGGGCATCCGTATCAATGCGCTGGCGCCCGGCTGGGTCGATACGCCGATGACGGTGGCGCTGAAGGACGAACCGGCACTCAACGCGCGACTGCGCGAAGCCGCGCCGATCGGCCGGCCGGCGCGGCCGGAAGAGATGGCGGGGTCCGTCCTCTTCCTCTGCTCGGATGCGGCGTCGTACGTGACCGGCCAGGTCCATGTGGCGGACGGCGCGGCCACGGTGCGCGGGATGTTCCCCACACAACTGGTCGGGAAGCCTCTGTAAATGAACCCTCAGTGGAGCTTGTCATGACTGAAGTTGCAAACAGCAGCCGCAAGGCATCCGTCGCAGCAGATCGTGATGCGCTGCAGGCATATGGCTTCGACGCGTCGCGCCTCGCGCGCGTGCGCGAAGCCGTCATATCGGACGTCGAGCAGGGGCGTTGCCACGGCGTCGCCATGCGCGTCGCACGTCGGGGCACGACGGTGCTCGATTTGTGCGAAGGCCATGCAGACCGTGCAGCTGGCACTCGTCTACAGCCGGACTCAGTTTTTGCATCGATGTCGGTCGCGAAACAGTTCACCAACGTGCTCGCGTTGTCGCTGGTCGAGCGCGGTTTGCTCAAGCTGCACGCGCCCGTGGCGGAGGTGATCCCGGAGTTCGGCACGCTCGGCAAGGAGCGGGTCAACCTCTACCACCTGCTCACGCATACGAGCGGTGTCCTGTCGGCTGTGCCGAACGTGCCGCCCGAGGTGCTGACGAACATCGACGCGATGGTGCATTACGCTTGCGGACTGCCTCTCGAATCGCAGCCCGGCGAACGTGTCAATTATTCGCTGTTGCTCGGTCATTCGATCATCGCAGCGATGTGCCTGCGTGTCGGCGGTCGTGGCCGGCGTTTTGCCGACATGCTGCGCGAGGAGCTGTTCGAGCCGCTTCGCATGAGCGACACCAGTCTCGGCCCACGAGCCGATCTCCTCGAACGTCTATGCCCGGTGCGCGTAGCGTACGAGAACATGCCGTCGCTGACCCCCAAGGAGGCGGTCGAGGGCGTGGGCGCGCTGATCGCTATGCCGGGCTGCGAGATCCCGGGTGGCGGATGCATGACGACGATCAACGACGTACTGCGCTTCGCCGAGATGTTGCGGCAGGGCGGTGCGCTGGATGGCGTGCGCGTGCTGTCGCCGGCGATGATCGACTTTTGCGCGCGAAACCATACGGGCGACATGCGCAACGTCTTCTTCGACACGACCTGCGGCATGCGTAACTGGATGACGTATCCCGCGGCCATCGGCGTCGGCTTCTTCGTTCGGGGCGACGGCAATCTCCCGGGTCATCACTTCAGCGCGCTGCATTCGGCGAAGGCCTTCGGCGGGTTTGGCGCAGGATGCAACGAGTTCAGCATCGATCCGCAGCGTGACCTCACGATCGCGTTCCTCTCGACTGGCCTGATGGAGGACAGCCGCCACCTGGAGCGCATGTCCACCATTGCAACGCTGGTGCTGGCGGCCATAACGAACTGATCAGGCGGACTGACGGCTGCCGGTTGGCGCCCCAGCGGCGGTTTCATGCGCGCCGCAGGGTCCACTGCAAATTTGTCCAAGGAGAAGGAACATGTCCCGACTCGAGGGGAAAGTAGCATTAGTTACGGGTGCGGCTCGCGGCATAGGTGCGGCCATTGCGAAGGCGATGGCCGACGCCGGTGCGAAAGTGCTCATCGCCGATGTGCTCGATGGCGAAGGGCAGACATTCGCGGAAGCAATCGGAAGTGGTGCGCGGTATGTGCATCTGGACGTCACGAAATCCGCCGACTGGCAAAAAGCGGTCGAGTCCGCGGTCAACGCGTTCGGCAAGCTGAATGTGCTGGTGAACAACGCGGGCATTTCGACCTACGGACTCATCGAGCATCTGGACGACCACGATTGGGAAAAAACACTCGCGGTCAACCTGTCGGGCGTATTCCGAGGCATCAGGGCGGCGATTCCCGCAATGAGAAGCGCGGGCGGGGGCTCAATCGTCAACATTTCGTCGGCGGCGGGGATGCTCGGTTACACCGGCCTGCCGGCCTACGTTGCGTCGAAATTCGGCGTTCGCGGCCTCACAAAGGCGGCGGCACTCGAGCTCGCCCGGGATGGCATACGGGTCAACTCCGTCCATCCCGGCTTTATCAGGACACCGCTATCGATGGCCGGTCCGGCACCGTCAACCGACGCCATTCCGTTGCGCCGCATGGGCGAACCCGCGGAGGTCGGCAACCTCGTCGTATACCTCGCAAGTGACGAGTCGGCTTTCTCGACCGGCTCCGAGTTCATTGTCGATGGCGGCCAGACCGCAGGGGCGATCGTGTGGGGCTTTGACGACGCTTCAGGCGCGGCTTGAAGAGCGCAAGCCTCGACGTCGCACGCTCGGCCGATAGTCGTAACGACGACGGGCTCACGGCTCGCTCCGTGCGACGTCACTAGTACAACCCATTCCGGTAGCAAATATGACATCCACACCTTTCGATGGTGCCAAAGCCGCTTACGCATACCCACTGCTGATCAGGCAGTTGTTGCTCACGCCGCTCGCGGTGAACCCGGAGCAGCAGATCGTCTATCGAGACCGCACGCGCTATACCTATCGCACGCTGCGCGATCGCATCGGCCGGCTGGCAAGCGGATTGCGAGCGATCGGGATCGGCCCAGGCGACACGGTCGCGATCATGGACTGGGATAGCAACCGCTACCTGGAGTCCTATTTCGCCGTTCCGATGATGGGTGCCGTGCTGATGACCGTCAACGTGCGGCTTTCCCCCGAGCAGATCGCCTACACATTGAGCCACTCGCGCGCGAAGGTGCTGCTGGTCAACACCGGGTTCATGGCGGTACTCGATGCCGCACGTACTCATCTTGTTTGTCCTGATCGCTTAGTACTACTTGACGATAACGATCCGTGCGAGATGCCCGCCGGATTCGTTGGCGAATACGAGTCGTTGCTCGCTGCGGCATCGCCGGACTACGTGTTCGAGGATTTCGACGAGAACGCGCGTGCGACGACCTTTTACACCACGGGCACGACCGGCCAACCGAAGGGCGTTTATTTCAGTCACCGGCAACTCGTCCTGCACACGCTTTCTCTGGCGGCGGCGCTGTCGAGCGCACCGCAACAGGGACGCATCCACCGCGACGACGTATATATGCCAATGACGCCGATGTTCCACGTACACGCGTGGGGAATGCCGTATGTCGCGACGTTGCTCGGGCTGAAGCAGGTGTACCCAGGCCGGTACGTGCCCGAGACGCTTATCGACCTGCTGAAACGCGAGAAAGTCACGTTCTCGCACGGGGTGCCGACATTGATGCACATGGTGCTATCCAGCCCCGCCGCCGCGAATGTCGACATGAAGGGCTGGAAGGTGATAGTGGGCGGTTCGGCGCTGCCGCGCGGCCTTGCCCGCGCGGCGGTCGAGCGGGGCATCGATATCTTCACGGGTTATGGCATGTCCGAGACCTGCCCGATCCTGACACTCGCGCAGCACAAGTCGTCGATGCCGGACGACGCAGAGCGCGATCTCGACATTCGCACGAAAACGGGGCTGCCTATTCCGCTCGTCGATCTTCGCGTCGTCGATACGTCGATTAACGATGTCGCCCACGACGGCAAGTCCACCGGCGAAATCGTGGCGCGAGCGCCCTGGCTGACGCAGGGCTACGTTGGGGATCCCGCCGCATCGGAAGCGCTCTGGCGCGGCGGCTATCTGCACACGAGCGATATCGGTGCGATTGACAGCAAGGGCTACCTGCAGGTTACCGACCGCATCAAGGATGTCATCAAGACAGGCGGGGAGTGGGTCTCGTCGCTAGAACTGGAGGATCTCGTCTCGCGCCACCCTGCCGTTAGCGAAGTGGCGGTGATCTGTGTCAAAGACGCCAGGTGGGGCGAGCGGCCCATGCCCTTGGTGGTGCTCAAACCGGACAAGCACGCCGATGAGGAACAGATCCTCGAGCACTTGAAGGGATTTGCCGCTCGCGGCGTGATCTCCAGATATGCGGTGCCTGATCGCGTCGTTTTCGTCGAGCAGATCGACAAGACGAGCGTCGGCAAGATCGACAAGAAGCGACTCAGGGCCAGGTACCAGAGCGCCTCAACGAACGTTGAGTAAAACGGAATTCATCGCGCGGCATGACGCGTGTTCGCCACGTGCGGACAAACACAACGATAGGACCCGGAGACTAGTTATGGCATCGACGTATTCACGGACCCGTAACATCGCATTGGTGGCTCTGTTGCTGGGTAGCAGCGTAACCACGGCCTACGCGCAAAGCAGCGTGACACTCTATGGGATAGTCGACACAGGGCTGCTCTACACCAGCCGAACGCTCGATCCAGCCACTGGAAACAACGCCGGACATCAGTTTTCGTTCATCTCGGGCGGAGTGGGGCCGTCGCTGTTCGGGCTGAGAGGAACGGAAGACCTGGGCGGCGGCTTTCAAACGATGTTCGCGCTCGAAAGTGGCATCGACATGGCGAACGGCGGCTTCAACGATTCGAACGGCAATCTGTTTGGCCGCCAGGCATGGGTCGGTGTCGCGGGAGGTTTCGGCACCGTGAAAGCCGGTCTCCAGTATTCGCCTTTCGCGCTTTCGATCATTGCGATGGATCCGCGCAACACTTCGTCTTTCGGTAGCGGTGTGCCGCTCTATATCGGCAACGTGTTTGTCACAGGCGTATTCAATGCGAATGCCGTTTCATACACTTCGCCGACGATTGCGGGATTTCAGGGCAGCGCGCTCTTCGCATTCGGAGGCACGCCGGGCAATTTTCAGGCTGGCCGCCAGTATTCGGCAAGCCTAGACTACCATGCCGGTCCTTTTGCGGTGAGCGCCGCAATGTACAGCGGCAACGCGGGCGGCACGGCAACAACGACGCCAATCCCGAGCACGGTGCAGTTTTCCGGGCGCACGATCGGCGCGAGCTATCAGGCAGGCGACTTGACTGTGAAGTTGAACTACGTCAACTACAAGGTCGCGGGTTCGTTCGACAACCGGGTGTACGGCGCAGGCGCAAGCTATTTGGTCACGCCCGCGGCGAACCTCAATGGAGGCGTGTGGTATACGAGCGACGGCAACGATACGTCAAACCATTCCATTCTGGCCGCGGCAGGCTTGACATACAGCCTGTCGAAAGCGACGCAGCTCTATGGGCAGGTTGGGTACGTCAATAATCACGGCAAGATGAATACGGGTCTTTCATTACACGGGGCGCTCTTCGGTGTGCAGGGATCGACAGTTGGCGCGGACGTCGGTATCCGCCACGTGTTCTGATCGGGCGGCCGTGCCGAGAGCGCGGTTCGCCGATACGCTCGTTGCGCCGGGTAACGGAGAACTGCTATTCGGCGACCCGCCCGAAGCGGCCCCAGGCCCATTGGGAAGGTAACCGTGCGGTGCATGGACCAAAACCGTTCGTGGGTTCGACAAAGGGATATCCGCGGCACGGAGCCGCTTCAGGATGGCGAACAGGAGTTCACTTTTGGTGTCGGCAGCGATCCTGGGGCTCCTGACATGCCCCGTGACCGTGAGCGTGATGCCTTCGGGGGTCAACTGACTGAACATGACGGACGGCGCCGGATGCGCGAGAACCGAAGGGTGATCCCTGTAGACATCGAGAAGAATTTCGCGGACGCGCTCCGGGTCGACATCCAGCGCGAATGTAAGCACCAGGGCGGCGATACCTTGCGTGGTGTTTCCCATCGTGACGTTGCGGACGTTCTGCGAGATGAGCTGCGAGTTCGGCACGATCACGGTCGACTTGTCCGCAAGCTGGATCTGGGTGGCACGTACGCTAATGCGCCGTATGTCGCCCTCGATGCCGGCGATACTGATCATGTCGCCTACCTTCACCGGTCGCTCCGCGAGCAAGATGAGCCCGGAAATAAAGTTCTTTACGATCTCCTGCAGACCAAAACCGATTCCCACCGACAATGCACTGACTATCCATGCGAGGTTGTGCCATCTGACTCCTAGCACAGACAAGGTTTGCAGCACGACGAGTACGTAACCGATATTTGCAAACAAGGTCAGCAACGACGCGCGCATGCCGGGACTCATTTCTGTCTTCGGCAACAACTCCCTGTCGAACCATTTGCGCACGGACCGCACCAGATATATTCCAATGCCGGATGTGAGCAGGGCGCTGAAGATATGATCGGGGACGATATTGAGCGCACGCAGCCGGTCGCCGCCCAGCACTTCGAGAATGCTGTCGATGAGCTCCGCGGGCGTGCTTCCGAGACCGCCTGTGAGCAGTGCAATGACTGCGGCGATGATGAGTGCGCTTCGGCAAACCCCGGTAAATACCGTCGAGATCTGTGCGAGATGGGCATTTTCGAGGCCAAACAGATGCTTGATCGTATTGCCGCTTGCATGTGCTGGGGAAAAGATGCTTTCGCATACATCGCGCGTAAGCATCACGAGAAAATAGAGGCTGCACAGGACGATGTCGAACCACACGAGCTCGTAGGTCAGGAAGCGCGCAACGGAAATGTACCCGCAGACTAACGCAGCCAGGGCGCCCACTACGACGATGCATGCGGCAGCATGAATCAAACCCGCAAGTGTCGACCGACCTTCAGGCGAATTGCCGGCTGCGGCAAGTGCGGTACGTACCCGGTTCGCATGAAGCAACGACGCGCCGATGGTCAACGCGACGACCAACGCGACGAGACCGCGAGTGAAAATGGTGAGCTGAAGGCTGGTGTCGACAGCTCGGTGGATTTGCTCTATCGCCCCTGAAAACAGCAGGAGTGCGGCCAACGTCCGCGGAAAAGATCTGAGCGCCTGCGCAACCGGATCAGCGATAGCAGGCAGGCGCCAGGTAGGATGCCGGGTGCACAGGAACGCCCTGCCAAGCGCGAGGACCAACGCACAATTGACGATGTGCTTGACAAGCTCGTCAGTGAAGGTCTGAAGGGCGGGTGACAAGCTTTGTTGATTGACGATGGCCATGCTGACCAGGTGCATCGCAACCATCGTGGCTGCCAGCGTCGCGAACACGGTCGATATCGCGAAGGCACTGCGCCGCAGCCGTCCTTCCGGCAGACGTCGAAGACAAATCAATCCTAGCGTTCGTTCAAGAAGGCTAGCACCAACTGTTGCGCAGGCTAGCGCGGCCAGCAGAAGGATCGCCGTGGCGAGGAAGCGTCCCGGTTGCCACATCGATCGAATCAGCTTTTCGACCTGCTCGCCAAACGCTCGCAGACTCTGATAGTCAGCCGCTTCCGGGTGAACCATGGGCGCCCAGAACGCGGCGCTTAGAATGCTGTCGGTGCGCAGCGCGAGCTGGTCTTTCAGATGTGCATGAAGCAATCGTGCAATCTGTGCGTCAACATTGACGAGATTGCCTTTGATGCCTTCCGCCTGTCTGACTTGCGCATCAAGTCGCGTTTTCTGCGCCGTGAGGGCGTTGCGTTGCTGGGCGACGGCGGGTGTTTCCGAACTCGTGCCGGCAACGGGCGCCGCTCCCAGCACGTCGAGCTGCGCATGCGTCCTGCCGAGCTCAGGCTGCAGCGAGGTTGCGAGCAGTCTGTCGACGTCGTCGGCTATGCGCCGGCTCAGCGAGTCCAGCTCGATCAGTTCGGCATCACCGGTTGCCGTCGATGCGCGCTGCCTGATGGCGTCTTCCCTGGCCTGAAGCGCATTGAGTGCTTCCGCCGCATCGGAACCGACGCCGGAGACGGGCACAAAATAGCCACTGTCCGCCCCGGGAGGCGAGGTGCCGGCCGCGCACGCTACGGCCGCAACCAGGCCAGACAATGCAAGGACGATGAGGCGGAAAGCGGCCAGAAGTGCTTGTTGCATAGCTCGGGCATGGGAATAGACGCGCAGAACGTCGTTGCATGCCTGATGGCGCAGCAGGCGCCATCCATCAATGTGCCCATGCCGTAATGGACAGACGTTAGCGGTCGGATGTGGAAAGTGACGACTGTATCATAAATGATGATATAGCGCATTAACTGCCTTGCTCGCGTGTTGGCGAGATGGAAACAAACAATTGCGAGCGTCGATTCAACCGTCTGCGGCGCATATACTTTCCGCCGTTACCTCATCCGCGAAGGAGTACTCATGGAAAAGCAATTCATCGCGAGGATCGGTAAAGCCAAACCAGAAAGCGCCCACGAGATCGTCCAGGACGCGCTTCGCAGTGCTGCTACGGCGTCGACGCCGAACGGCGCCATCGACCTGCTTGGCGATGCGCTGCTGGAGCTGGAGCGCCTGCTTGCACTGAATAGTGAGCGGGTGCACTGAACGCCATCGGCCCACGCGGCCGGCTGAAAACAGACGCAATAACAACGCAAAAGTGATAACATTATCATTTAAGTTTGACGCTGGTGTCCCCGCTGCAGGTGCGCGCAATGCATGGTGATCACACCAAGGGTACAGGCGGCGCATGCAAGCTTCCATGGTTCGGCAGGACTATCGGCGATGCGCGGATTCAAACCATGACCGGCGCCGCTCGTGTGCCGAACAGATCCTCCAACGCCGGAAGGGCTTACCGATGACTGCCTACCACCGCCAATCATTGTTTTGGGGAGCCGTTGCGCTGTCGGCTGGCGTCCTGCTATGGACCCTGCGTCCCGTCCTCACGCCGTTTCTGCTCGGTGCCATGATCGCGTACGTTTTGCAGCCGGGCGTGGAATGGCTGGTACGTCATCGCGTACCCCGCGGTCTTGCCGCGTTTGTCATGATTTCCGTGTTCGCGTTTCTCGTCATGCTGCTCATTTTGCTGCTATTCGTGGTCATCCAGAGGGAAGGGCCCGAACTCGCAAAACAGGTGCCTTCGCTGGTGACCAAGCTGGACGCAACGCTGCAACCCCGGCTGGCTTTTCTGGGAATCCACTACTCGCTCGATCTGGCGAATGTCCGCGACGCCTTGACAGCGCGACTGATATCAGACGAGCAAGGCGCTGTCCTCGCTGCGTGGCAGTACGTGCGTACGAGCGGCGACATGATGATGAGCATCGTCGGCAATGTCGTGCTAGTGCCGCTCGTCCTTTTCTACCTTCTCTACGACAGGCACGAGGCGCTCGAGCGCATGGAGAGTTTCGTGCCGCGGCGCTGGCTCGGAAGAACCCGGCACTTCGTTGCGGAGATCGATCACATGCTGGCGCAGTATCTCCACGGGCAACTGCTCGTCGTCGTGATCCTTGCGGTGTTTTATCCCACAGCGCTGGCTATCGCCGGACTGGACATTGCACTGCCTGTCGGCCTTCTTACCGCGCTTGCCGTGCTCGTCCCTTATATTGGATTCTCGAGCGCGCTGGTGCTTGCGCTTCTCGCTGCGTTTCTGCAATTTGGGAACTGGTACGGCTTCGCGGCGGTGGTCGCCGTATACGGAATCGGGCAGGTACTCGAGAGCGTTGTTCTTACACCCAGGCTCGTTGGCGAGCGCATTGGCCTGCATCCGCTGGCGGTGATTTTCTCGTTGCTGGCGTTTGGGCAACTGTTCGGTTTCTTCGGCGTGCTGCTTGCGCTGCCTGTGAGTGCCGTCGTTGCTTCGGCGTTGCGAGAACTACGACGGGGCTATCTTGCCAGCACCCTTTACCGGGACTGATGGTTTGGCGACCGGTTGTCGCTGCGCGCCGCACCGGCATGCAATGAATGACGCTCGATCGGCTGCAAGTGCCTGCCGTGTCTGGCTTCATGCCGCCGTATCGCTTGAGACGCTCGCCGCTTGAGGGGGCGCCGGGAGTGGACGGTGCGCAATCCTTTCGGCTTCGGTGCGTTTGAGGCCGAACGCCTGCAACACAATGGCCGCCGTGCTCTCGGCGAACTTTTCGTGCCTCGATCGAAGGGCCTTTCGTGCGCGAACCGCCCGCTTTGAAGATCCGGAGAGGTGAAGCTCGGCAGCGATTGCAGCGACAACAGTGCCAATCACGGAAAACACACACATCAGTTCGTCCGCGACCATGAAGCGGCGTTCCGAAACCCCTCTCTTCGCGTCCCGCATCAGCCGCTGCCCCAGCCCCCTGCTCAACACTCGCGTGGATAGCCCTTCGCGTATCAGTAGCTGGCCCCAAACCGGCTCCTGGTAGGCCCGCAAAAGCGTATGACGCACCGACACCGCGATCGCTTCGGCCGGGTCGGACAACCCGGTTGCGAGACGATCGAGCGTCGTCGCGAATTCCTCGAATAACCATTCGACGAGCGCGGCGAAGATCCCTTCCTTTGAGTCGAAGTGGTTGTAGAAGGACCCGGATCCCACGTCGGCGGCGTTCGTAATCTCGGTGATCGTGACGCTGTCGATTCCCTTTTCCGCCGCTAGCGCAAACGCTGCATCGAGCAAACGAAGCCGCGTTTCGAGCTTGCGTCGGGCGACGCGCGGCGATCGTGTTGCGGTGGACTCGCGACCGGCCGCTGGCACCTTCGCCAGTGACCGACGACTCGAGCGGGAAGTCGGGGCATTGGGCATGTTATCTCCTGGAACCATATATCGTTAGATTTTAGATTCATATGTCATGATTGACAAGTGTATCAGTAATGGGTTTAATGTCATCTGTACGACGGTGGATGCGGAGAACAGCCGGAATCCAGGGACAGCTTGAGCGTCTCGCAGACGTTGGGAGCTAGCCGGTACCCATGTCCGCGGAGGCCGTGCAGATAAGCGCAGGCATCAGCGAATGCGGCCGTCAAATGGTGCTGCTCCGCTTCGAGACGCGCGTGGCGTACCGGCTGCGATGGCCTGTCAATAAAGCGCAGGTCGCCGTTCCACCGGGGCGTCAAAGAGGACCCGCTCCGCACCAATGGCTTTGTTTTCGCGCTCCTGGCAACGCCCGCTTTTTGCAGGCGCGACGAGCCGACGGCGCCGATGACTTTTCAACCTGTATTGATCACCTGCCTTGTGAACATCGTGAAACAACCCGGTCTTGTCGAGCTGAAACGAGTGCGCTCCCTGTTACCTTCCTTCTTTCAATCGACGCACAAGTTGACTGTCGTCGTTGCGGCGTGCAGCGCCTTCGCGCTTTCAGCGTGCCACCAGCATGACGCAGCCGTCCCGGAGGCCAAGCCTGTCGTTGCGCTTGCGGTTCATCCGGATGGGCGCGTTGAAAGCAACTCGCTGCCGGCACAGGTACAGGCGCGTTATTCCACGCCCCTGTCATTCCGGGTGGGAGGAAAGGTCATCGAGCGGCGAGTGCGTATCGGCGATACGGTCAAGGCGGGGCAGGTGGTTGCGTTGCTCGACCCGACGGATCTGCAGAACAACCTCGTCAATGCGCGCGCGCAGCTCGACGCCGCCGAGCATCGTCTCGTTTTTGCCAGGCAGCAGCTCGACCGCGATCAGGCTCAGGCACGTGCGAACCTGATTGCTCCCGCGCAACTGGAGCAGACCGAAGATGCCTACGCTTCGGCGCTTGCGCAGCGCACTTCCGCGCTCGCCCAGATGGCGCTCGCGACGGATCACCTGCGCTACGCGACGCTGACCGCGGATCACGACGGCGTCATCACTTCCGAGGATGTGGATACCGGCCAGAACGTTCAGGCAACCCAGGCTGTGTATCACCTCGACTGGACGGGCGACGTCGATGTCGTTTGTGACGCGCCTGAAAGAACGCTGAACGCGCTCGCCGTCGGCAGCAACGCGCGCGTCACTTTGCCCGCGCTGCCCGGCAAGACTTTCGAAGCGCGCGTGCGCGAGGTTTCGGCGGCGGCCGACCCGCAAAGCCGCACGTGGCGCGTGAAGCTCACGCTGACGGCACCGAGTCCCGAGGTGCGTCTTGGCATGACCGCGAACGTGGCATTCAGCGCAGCGGACGATGCGGGCCAGGTCTTCACGCTGCCGGTAACTGCGCTCTTCCATAAGGGTGAAAATCCGGCCGTGTGGGTGGTGCGTACAGGCGGTGACACGCTCGAGTTGCGTCCGGTCACGATCGAGCGGTACGGCGAGCGTACTGTCTCGTTCAGTTCGGGACTGCACGATGGCGACCGCGTGGTCCTGCAGGGCGTGCATGCCGTGAGTGCCGGGCAGCATGTGCAAGTGGTGCCTCCGCTGCATTCAGAGGACGCATCGGTATGAACGCGCGCGACCACGAACACGCGCTCGACAGCGCGCCGGCGAACGCTTCTGGCGAGGCAAGCGCCAGCGGAACGGGCTTTAACCTCTCTTCATGGGCGCTGCGGCACCAGCAGCTGGTGATTTTTCTGATCGGCCTGGCCACGCTTTTTGGGGTGATCGGCTATACCCGTCTTGCGCAATCCGAAGACCCGCCGTTCACGTTCCGGACGATGGTCATCAAGACGTACTGGCCGGGCGCGACCGCCCGCGAAGTGCAGGAACAGATCACGGACCGGATTGGCCGCCAGCTGCAGGCGGCACCGTATGTCGACAACATCAAGAGCTACTCGCGTCCTGGCGAGTCGATGATCTTCTTCGCGATGAAGGACTCGGCGCCTGTCAAGGAGGTGCCCGAGACCTGGTACCAGGTCCGCAAGAAGGTGGGCGACATCGCGGCGACGCTGCCGAGGGGAACGGTCGGACCGTTCTTCAACGATGAGTTCGGTGACGTCTACACGAATATCTACGCGCTCGAAGGCGATGGCTTTACGCCCGCGCAAATGCACGACTATGCGGACCAGCTGCGTACGGTTCTGCTGCGCGTGCCGGGCGTCGCGAAGGTCGACTACTTCGGCGACCCTGATCAGCATATCTTCGTCGAGATCTCGAATGCGCAACTCACGCGCCTGTCGATCTCGCCGCAGCAACTCGCTCGTGCAATCGACGCGCAGAACACCGTCGCACCCGTCGGCAACATTACGACGGCGGACGACCGCGTATTCGTGCGGCCGAGCGGCGCGTTCAAGAATGAACAGGCGCTCGCGGACACGCTGATCACGGTCAACAACCGCTCGTTCCGTCTTGGTGAAATCGCAACCATCAAGCGCGGCTATGACGATCCGCCCGTGACGCAGATGCGCGTTGGCGGCCACGCAGTGCTCGGCATCGGTGTCACGATGCAGAAGGGAGGCGACGTCATCGACCTCGGCAAGGCACTCGACGCGAAGACGGCGCAATTGCAGGCGTCGCTGCCGGCCGGCCTGAAGCTCGATCCGGTCTCGAGCATGCCACACGCGGTCAAGCACTCGGTGGACGACTTCGTCGAGGCGGTTGGCGAAGCGGTGGCGATCGTGCTGGTTGTCAGCCTCGTTTCGCTCGGCCTGCGCACCGGCATGGTCGTCGTCATCACGATTCCGATTGTGCTGGCGGTGACGGCGCTGTGCATGCATTTATTCGGTATCGGCCTGGACAAGGTTTCGCTCGGCACGCTCGTGCTCGCGCTCGGGCTGCTCGTCGACGATGCCATCATCGCCGTCGAAATGATGGCCGTGAAGCTGGAGCAGGGCTGGAGCCGCATGCGCGCGGCGGCCTTTGCCTACACGAGCACCGCATTCCCGATGCTGACGGGCACACTCGTCACGGTCTCGGGCTTCCTGCCGATCGCGCTCGCGAAATCGAGCACGGGTGAGTACACACGCTCGATCTTCGAGGTATCGGCCATTGCGCTCATCGTTTCGTGGTTCGCTGCCGTCGTGCTGGTGCCGTTGCTGGGCTTCCATCTGCTTGCGGAGCGCAAGGCTCACGCGAGCGGTGGCCACGGCCATGAACACGATGTCTACAACACGGGCTTTTACCGGCGCCTGTCGGGCTGGGTCGCGTGTTGTATCGACCGACGCTGGGTCGTGCTCGGCGTCACCGTCGTGCTCTTCGTCATTGCGATGGGGGCCTTCACGCGCGTGCCGCAACAGTTCTTCCCGAACTCCGAGCGGCCCGAACTGCTGGTCGACGTCAGGTTGCCGGAGGGCGCTTCGTTCGAGGCGACATTGCGCGAGGCAAAGCGCCTCGAGAAGGTCCTGGACAGCAAGCCCGAGATCGCGCATTTCGTCGACTTCGTCGGCACAGGTGCACCGCGCTTTTACCTGCCGCTCGACCAGCAACTCCAGCAGCCCAACTTCGCGCAGTTCGTCATCACCGCAAAGGACGTCGAAACACGCGAGCAACTGATGCACTGGCTCGACGCGAAACTGGAGAAGGACTTTTCCGGTGTCCGCACACGTGTGGCACGACTCGAAAACGGGCCGCCCGTGGGCTTCCCGATCAAGTTCCGCGTGAGCGGTGACGACATCGCGACGGTGCGATCGATCGCGGAAACGGTCGCAGAGACGGTCCGCGCCGACTCCCGCACGCGCAACGTCCAGTTCGACTGGGACGAACCGGCCGAACGTTCAATCTCGTTCGAGATCGACCAGAACCGGGCGCGCCAGCTTGGCGTCACGTCAGAGGACGTTTCGAGCTTCCTCGCTATGACGCTGTCCGGCTACACCGTGACGCAGTACCGCGAGCGCGACAAGCTCATCAACGTCGATCTGCGTGCGCCGAAGAGCGAGCGCATCGATCCCGCAAAGCTCACGAGCCTTGCGATTCCGACACCGAGCGGCCCGGTTCCACTCGGCTCGCTCGGACGTGTGCGGGACACGCTCGAGTACGGCGTGATCTGGGAGCGCGATCGCCAGCCGACCATCACCGTGCAGGCCGACGTGCGCGGCGAGGCGCAGGGCATCGACGTGACGCGCGACATCGAGCACGCACTCACGGCCGTGCGCGCGAAGCTGCCTGTGGGGTACCGGATCGAGGTGGGCGGGGCGGTCGAAGAGAGCGTAAAGGGCCAGACGTCGATCAACGCGGAAATGCCGCTGATGATTATCGCGGTGCTGACACTGTTGATGATCCAGCTGAAAAACTTCGCACGCACCTTCATCGTCGTTCTTACCGCACCGCTGGGTCTGATCGGCGTGGTGACTGCGCTCTTGCTGTTCGGCAAACCGTTTGGCTTCGTCGCGCTGCTTGGTGTGATCGCGATGTTCGGGATCATCATGCGCAACTCCGTGATTCTGGTGGACCAGATCGATCAGGACATCGCGGCGGGCCACGCGCGCTTCGACGCCATTATCGGCGCAACGGTGCGGCGTTTCAGGCCGATCATGCTGACGGCCGCTGCCGCCGTGCTCGCGCTGATTCCGCTGCTGCGCTCGGGCTTCTTCGGGCCCATGGCGACCGCGCTGATGGGCGGCATCACCATCGCCACGGTGCTGACGGTGTTTTTCCTGCCCGCGCTTTACGCGACGTGCTTCAGGGTCCGTCGCGACGAGCGCGGCGCGCAAGAGGTCGTCGTCGAGCATACGGAGGGTTGATCATGACTTTTACCTACAA
This sequence comes from Paraburkholderia flagellata, assembly GCF_021390645.1. Taxonomy (GTDB): domain Bacteria; phylum Pseudomonadota; class Gammaproteobacteria; order Burkholderiales; family Burkholderiaceae; genus Paraburkholderia; species Paraburkholderia flagellata. The sequence continues at coordinate 172,870 of NZ_JAJEJT010000006.1, read as the reverse complement.
GACAACCGTGCTGGCCGTGGCCGCAGGACTCGCTCTGACGGCGTGCTCGTTCGGGCCGAGCGGCGAGGCGCCGGCAATGCCGTCGCCCAAGCACTACGGTGCGCAGGCGCAGCCGGCGAAGACGGTGGCCGCGGGTGGCGTTGTGCAGACGTTCGATGTCGGCGCGACTCCCGGGCCGCAATGGTGGCGGCTCTACCGTTGCGCCCCGCTGGATGCGCTCGTCGAAGAAGGACTGCGCAACAGCCCGACGCTTGCGGCGACGCAGCGCACGCTCGCAGCGGCGCAAGAGCAACTGCGCGCGCAGATCGGCTCATCGACGCTGCCATCGATCGACGGCGCCGCGCAGGTCCAGCGCGCGCGCACGCCGGTCGCGCCCCAGCTTGGCCTCCCCGAGCAAGTGCAATACAACTTCTTTGCCGGGCAGTTGCTCGCGCACTATACGTTCGACCTCTTTGGCCAAACGCGCTACATGAATTCGGCGAGCGCGGCCCGTGTGAATGTGCAGGCGTTTGAACTGGAAGCGTCGCGCCGTGCGCTCGCTGCAAACATCGTGGCGGCCACGATCAATGTGGCGGCACTCGATCGGGAGATTGCGCTCACCGAGCGGCTCGTTACGGTATCGAACGATGCGGCGAACGAAGATGCGCAGCGCTCCGCGCTCGGCTCCGTTTCACGTGTACAGGCGCTCGAGTCGAAACAGGACGCGGCTTCCATTGCGGCGACGTTGCCGGAGTTGCGTCAGCAACGCGCGACGGCGGTTCATGCACTCGCGGTGCTGATGGGCCGTACGCCGGACAATGCCCCGAGCGTGCCGGATCTGGACAGCCTCTCGCTGCCCGAGCACGTGCCCGTCGCCGTGCCTTCGGATCTGTTGCGCTCGCGCCCGGACATCCAGGCAGCCGACGCCGCCGTCAAGGCGGCGGCTGCCGATGTGGGCGAGGCAACGGCACAACTCTTCCCGAGCCTTTCGCTGACGGGCGCGATGGGGCGCGGCGGCTTCAGCTGGCCAGCAGTGGTTTCGGGCGCGGGCGGCCTTTGGGCCATCGGCGCGAGCCTCTCGCAACCGATCTTCCATGGCGGCGCCCTGTTCGCGCAGCGCCGCGCGTCGATCGATACTTACGACGCCACGGTGCTGCACTACAAGTCCACTGTGCTCTCGGCGTTCCAGGACGTGGCGAATTCGCTCGCCGCGCTGGAGAACGACGCACAGACCCAGGCGTCGAGCGAAGTCGCCGCCGACGCCGCGCGCACGGCATTCGAGGACACGTCATCGCGCCAGCGCCTCGGCTCGCTGCCTTCCGCCGCGACGCACGCCAGCGAGTCGCGGTATCTCAACGCTGAGATAGGCGCAGTGCGTGCAGCGGGCCAGCGCATGAGCGATACGGCCGCACTGTTCCAGGCGATGGGGGAACTGCCACCGCCTCAGCAGACTCAGCAGACGGCAGCATCAACGCATTGACTCAGGCGTTCGTGAAACGCGAGGGCGAACCGACAGGAACGCCCGCGCCGTTGAGCACCGGGTCGAGCCACGCGATAGCCGTTGGACACATCGATTGAAGGGCCGCCACGCCGGCCGTGTGATTCGGCCGTTGCGCCAGTATGAAAATCCCGTATTTCCGGTTTATTTCTGTATGGAATATCAGAGACTCATTGTCTGCCACGAATGCGATCTGCTGTTTCGCAAGCCTTTCAGCGTCAAAGGGCGTCGTGCGACCTGTTCGCGCTGCGGCGCGGGCATGACAGCGTTACCGGGTAGCGGATGGCCCCTGGACTGGATCTGCGCTGTGACGCTCGCCGCATTGATCGTTTTTTGTATCGCGCAGAGTTTCCCTGTGATCGAGCTTCGCGCGAACGGCATGACTTCCGAGGCGACGCTGTTTGGCGCCGTGCGCTCGCTTTGGTCCGGCAACATGCGCGTTGTCGCGATCATGGTGTTCTGCTCGGCTGTGCTTTTCCCGTTGATCGAACTGCTCGCATTGCTATATGTGCTGGTGCCGCTCCGGCTAGGCAAACTGCCACCCCGTTTCAATGCGATGGTGCGTCTCGTGCAGCTCGTTCGGCCGTGGGGCATGGTCGAGGTGTTCATGCTCGGCGTGCTGGTGACCATCGTGAAAATGGTCAGCATCGCGCAAGTGATCCCGGGACCGGGATTGTTCGCAACGGGCGCGCTGACCCTCATGCTGGGCGTTGTGGCTTCCTTCGACCCGAGCCGGCTCTGGGCGGTCCCTGACGAAATCAGGCGTTCTCGAATGGCGGACGTTCGCTGGTCAAGAGCGAGCACAAGGCGAGGGCGTTTCACACGGCCATTGGGGGCGCGCAAAGCTGGCTCACCTCCCGCGATCACGGCTAAACGCGCCGGACTTGTCGGCTGTCACGCGTGCGGACTCGTTCAGACGCGTATCGAAGGGGAGGCCCACCAGCGCTGCTCCCGATGCGAGCATGTGCTGCACGAACGCAGGCCTGACAGCCTGGCGCGAACGGCCAGTCTGCTTCTTGCCGCCGCGTTTGCCTATATCCCGGCGAACCTGCTGCCGATCATGCACGCCTCATCCGTGGGCGGTTCGGAGGACGACACGATCCTTGGCGGCGTCGCGTATTTCTGGACGTCGGGAGACTGGCCCCTTGCTGTCGTCGTCTTTGTCGCCAGCGTTCTCGTCCCGGTTCTCAAGCTCGTTGTTCTCACGCTTCTCACGGTAGCCGCTTCTCGCGGTTCGGGCTGGCGCGCTCGTGAAAGAGCAACGCTGTACCGGATCGTCGAGCGCATTGGCCGATGGTCGATGCTCGACGTCTTCGTCGTTGCACTGACGGTCACACTGGTGCATTTCGGCTCGCTTGCCGTCATCACTGCGGGGCCTGCCGCCCTCGCTTTCGGAGCGGTCGTGATCCTGACCATGCTCGCATCGCATCAGTTCGATCCGCGGTTCAACTGGGACAACGTGAATGCGCGGCAGCGTCGCACCCCAACAGCGAACGATGAAGCTCTGGCTGCTTCCCTTCCTGCAAACCGCATATCCTGAAACAGACGATGCATCTTTCCAAACTATCCCGCCCTGAACTCAAGCCGCGCAAACGTTGGCTGCCATCCCTCATCTGGTTAGTACCTCTGATCTCCGCATTGATCGGTGTTGGTCTGGTGGTCAAATCCGTTGCAGAAAGAGGGCCTGTCGTGACGGTTACCTTCAATAATGCCGATGGCATTGAGGCAGGCAAGACGAAGGTAAAGTACAAGGACGTTGAAATCGGTGTCGTGCAAGGCATTGCGTTGTCCACGGATTTGCGGCGCGTCAGCGCGAGTATCCAGTTGAGCAAGGACGCAGGGAAATTTGCGACGCAAGGCACGCGGTTCTGGGTGGTACGCCCGCGCGTTGGCGCCAACGGCATCTCGGGCCTCGGTACGCTGCTCTCTGGCGCGTACATCGGCGTGGACATCGGGCGCTCGACCGAGAGGCAAACCGCGTTCCTCGGTCTTGAAAGCCCGCCCATTGTCACCACGGGGCAGCCAGGGCATCAGTACACGCTGCGCGGCGAGTCGCTGGGCTCGATCGATATCGGTGCCCCCATCTTCTACCACCGTATCCAGGCGGGCCAGGTGATTGGCTACTCGCTCGATCCTCACGGCGCGGGCGTCATCGTGAATGTCTTCGTGAATGCACCGTACGACCAGTACGTCGGTACCAATACGCGGTGGTGGCACGCAAGCGGCGTCGATCTGCGTCTCGATTCCAACGGACTGAAGCTCAATACGCAATCGCTCGCGACGGTCGTCGTTGGAGGGCTGGCATTCCAGTCTCCGGCCGGGCAGGAAGCTGGACGACCGGCAGCGGATAGGGCGGAGTTCCGGCTCGCCACGGACGAATCGGATGCCATGCGCGAGCCCGACGGCCAGCCGCTCAATGTGGTCATGCGTTTTGATCAGTCGTTGCGTGGGCTGTCTGTTGGCGCACCCGTCGATCTTCGCGGGATTGCGCTGGGGCAGGTGACCGAGATTGGTATCGAGTACGACGAAAAGCAGAAGAGCTTCAGCATGAAGGTGGCGATGGCGCTTTACCCTGACCGGCTCAGCCGGCGCTCCAGCGAGGCGCTGCCTGCGCCAGACACGGCAGGCGGGCACGAAATGCTGCAGCACCTGGTGACGGAAGGGCTGCGCGGGCAATTGCGGACCGGCAATCTCCTGACGGGACAGTTGTATGTCGCGCTGGACATGTTCCCGAAAGCGCCTCGCGCGAGCGTCGACGTGCACAGCAATCCGATCGAACTGCCGACTGTGCCGAACACGCTCGACGAGCTCCAGGTGCAGGTGGCCGACATCGCAAGGAAACTGAACCAGGTGCCGTTCGACCGGATCGGCGCCCATCTCGACGGTGCGCTGGAGAACGCCAGCAGGCTGTTCGGACATATGGACACCGAGGTCGTGCCGCAGGCACGCGACACGCTCGCTGCCGCGCAAAAGACATTCGCGACCGCGGAATCGACGCTGCGGCAGACTGCGCCGATGCAGTCGGACGTTCAGGACGCCATGCAGCAGCTCACGCGCACGCTGCAGTCGCTCAATGCGCTCTCCGAATACCTGGAGCGGCATCCGCAGGCGCTGCTGTTTGGCAAAAAAGGAGACCAGCAATGATCGCAAGGCAATCCCGCTCTTTCCGCACCACGGTGAGGACACTCGTTTCTGTCGTCGGGCTCGCCCTGCTGGGGGCGTGCGCAACGCCCGCGACGCGCTTCTATACGCTCGGAACCGACGCAGAGCCGACCATCGCGAGGAATACGACAAGCCCCGCTTTGCAGATCGACGTGCGCCCGGTGAAAGTGCCGGCCGCGGTCGCGAGAAGTCAGCTTGTGGTACAGGTCAACCCGGCCCAGGTGCAGGTGCTGGAAGACGATCGCTGGTCATCGGCCCTTCCGGACGAGATACGCTATGCACTTGCTGCTCGCGTGAGCCAGCAGGCGGGCGCATCCGCTGCCAGCGCGGTTGGCCGTGGTGGGGAGGGTCCCGTCTATCAGGTCGGCGTCGACATTCAGCGCTTTGAATCGTGGCCCGGTTCACATGTACTGGTTGACGCCGTATGGAGTGTAAGCAGGTCTGCGGGCCAGGAGACCCTGACTTGCCACAGCACCGTGAGCGAGCCCGTGTCTGACGGGTATCAGGCGATCGTCGACGGGCATCGTCGTGCGATCGACGCAATCGCTGCTCAGATAGCCAAGGTCGTGCGCGCCTTCGCTGCGACCGCGGCGGATCGGCCGTCTGGCCCGGCGGGTGCGTCCAGCAAAACGGGAATGACAACGCTGTCCTGCCCGCCATTTTCAGGCGGTGCCCAAACGGCGGTTGACAGGGCGGCGGCTCCGCGCTCCGGCGTATAAATTTGCGGCCCGTTGCCAGTCGGGACGGGGACCGATCGCGAGAAACGCTCCCCTCACGACTGGCCGACCTCAAACTGCCTCGTCGGCTGCCTCGACGACGGGGAGTGGACGCGCGGCGATCTTTTCGGCCTCCGCGCGCTTCAGGCCGAGTATCTGCAGCAGCATGGCTGCCGTGCGCTCCGGAAAGTGCTCGCCGCTGAAACCCAGTTCCTTCAGCATGCCCGCGGCGCTTGCGCCCGGCGCGACATAGTTCAACTCGGCCGCGATGGCGGAGAGCACTGTGCCACCCACCGCAAGATAGCCGACAAACGGGTCGGCAACGACAAATCGCTTTGCCGTAATGCCGTTTCGAATGTCGCGCAGGAGCCGCTGGCCTAGCCCGCGACTCAGCGCAGGCGCCGAAAACCCTTCGCGAATCAGAAAGCGTCCCCACACGGGATCGTGCCGCGCACGCAGGACAGTGTGGCGCACCGAGACGGCCACCACTTCCGCGGGGTCGGAGATGCCCCCCGCGAGGCGATCGAGGACGTCCGCAAACTCCTCGAAAACGTTGTCGACTAGCGTCGCGTAGATCGCTTCCTTCGACTCGAAGTGGTTGTAGAACGAGCCAAAGCCGACATCGGCGGCCTCCGTGATTTCATTGATCGCCACGCCCTCCATGCCCCTTTCGGCCATCAGCCTGAGAGCGGCGTCGAGCAGACGGGCGCGCGTCTCGCGCTTGCGGCGCGCACCGCGAGGCTCTTTTTCTTCGATGACGGGAGCCGGGGAGGCGGGCGCCGCAGGCGCGGCACGCTTCGCTGCTGCGCGCTTTGTCGTGGTTGTCATGGTGGATCCAAGTCTGGGTATAACCACAGTATAGATTCTAATGTCTTTATTGACAAAACGATCAGCGATGAGTTTAATGTCATCATCGGCATCAGAAGCCGGTCTAACTAAAACAGACGGAGTGGCTGTGGAGACAGCAATCGGAATCGGAATCGCGCCCAGCGACCGGCATCACCTTACCCATCCGACGATCCGGGCATTGCGACCCGCAATCGATCTAGCGCCGGCGAATTGCCCGTCCGGTGCGCCTGCGAGCGCTCGCAGGCGCACGGGGTGCGGCGCGCCAGCGCTGCGCGCTGCGTCACCGATCCCAACCACCTGATTACCGTCCGCCATGAAACTGACTACTGCACAGCCGGCTCGTCACCCGGATCCCACGGCAAAAGCGACCGCGTTGGCCTACCTCATATTCGATCGGCCGGACGTCGGGCAAGCCGAACGGTTTCTCAATGATTTCGGGCTCCGAACGGTAACGCGTGGCGAAGAGATGCTGCTTCTGCGCGGTACGGCTGCGTCGCACTTCTGTTATGTCGTACGAAAGGCGTCCAAAGCGCGATTTGTCGGCTTCGGCCTGCAGGTCGGCAGCGAAGCCGAACTGCAGGCGCTCGCCAGGCTGCCGGGCGCTTCGGCGGTGAAAGCGTCCGCGCTGCCGGGCGGCGGCTACGTGGTGGAGTTGGAGGATCCGTCCGGTTTTCGTGTCGATGCGATCTGGGGCCAGGCGCCCGCCTCTGCGTTGCCGCACCGGCTATCCCTGGCGTTCAATTCCGTCGATGCCGCCGTTCGCGTCAACGGCACGCAGCGCCCCCCCGAGAGCGCCCCTGAGATCATCAGGCTTGGGCATGTGGTGCTGGAACTCGCCGATTATCAGGAAACCTGTGCGTGGTACACGCGCCAGTTTGGTTTTATCCCCAGCGACGTGCAGGTGCTGCCCGATGGGTCACCGGCTGTCGCGTTCATGCGGCTCGATCTCGGAGACAAACCCGCCGATCATCACACGCTCGCGCTCGCCCAGACGTTCGCCCCGAAATACAGCCATAGCGCATACGAGCTCGTCGATGCGGACGCAGTCGGTATGGGCCAGCGCATCCTGCGCAAGAGCGGATGGACACATGCGTGGGGCATCGGCCGACATATCCTCGGGAGCCAGATTTTCGACTACTGGCAGGACCCGTGGGGAGACAAGCATGAGCACTACTGCGACGGCGATCTTTTCACCAGCGACGCACCCACGGGAATCCACGCCGTGAGCCGCGAGGCGATGGCCCAATGGGGGCCGACGATGCCGAGCAGCTTCACCAAGCCCCGATTGACGCTTGCGAGCATCGCGGCGCTGATCGCAAACCTGCGCCGAAGCCCCGACGTCACGCTGGCGAGGCTTCGGGCACTGCTCAAGATTTTTGCCTGACGCACCCCTTTATCGAATCCGGAGACAGACAACATGGCAATTCATGTTCTGCATTATCTGCACGATGGCCGCGCCCAGTGGGGCGTAGTGGCCAACAACGCTATCACGCCGATTCCCGGCGAGTTCAAGACGACCGCCGAGTTTATCCACGCCAATCCGGTCGAGCGGTTATTGACGCTGGATGGTCCCACGCTTCCCGAAGCGGACGTGCAATGGCTCTCGCCCGTAACCGCCAATCAGCAGTTCATCTGCCAGGGCGCGAATTACCGCCAGCACATGATCGAATCCGGCATGGACCCGGATGCGAAGAAATTCAACATGATCTTCACGAAGGCCACGAGCTGCATCGTTCCTGCGGACTCGAAGCTGGTGAAGCCGAATTCAGTGCGGTTCCTCGACTACGAGATCGAACTCGGTCTTGTCCTCAAGCGCGACGTCACGACCCGCACAACGATTACCGACGAGAACCTGCACGACTACGTCGCCGGCGCCGTGATCGTGAACGACTATTCCGCGCGCGATGTGCAGATTCCACAGATGCAGTTCTACAAGGGCAAGAGTTTTCGTACGTTCGGCCCGGTCGGCCCGTATCTTTGCCTGCTCGAAAAGCACGACATGCCGAAGCTCAAGGAGTTCGTGCTGACGCTGACCGTCAACGGAACGGTTCGGCAGAACGATTCCACTTCGGGTCTTGTGTACGGTCCGGCAGAGACATTGACCGAGCTGTCCGGCGTTCAAGACCTGCACGTCGGCGACCTGCTCGCAACGGGGACGCCGTCCGGTTGCGCGCTGATCATTCCGTCACCGGAAAAGCAACGCGCCGCGGCGCAGCTGCCCGAAGCGGAGAAATGGCGTCTCTTTCTCGCGTTGCAAGCCGGGCGAGCACAGTACCTTCAGGATGGCGATGTGGTCGAAGCACGTATCGTTAGCCAGGATGGCTCGATCGATCTTGGCACCCAGCGCAACGTCGTCATCGCAGAGGCCGCATGAAAGCCGTCGCTAACGAGCAGGATGTCCTCGCTATCGAATCGCAGGGGCAGCCGACGGATCTTCCGTCGAGCACCTACGAAATGATCTGCCGGGGCGCCGCGATCAATCCATCGGCACCCGCGCTTTCGTTCTTCGCAACCGCGGACGACTACGCGAATCCGGAGCGCTGGACTTACAGCGAACTGGTGCGCGATATCACGCGCACAGCGAACATGTTGTCACGACTGGGTGTGCAGCGAGACACGGTCGTCGCCTATGTGTTGCCGAATCTGCCCGAAACGCACTTTGTGGTCTGGGGCGGCGAGGCGGTCGGCATTGTCTGCGCGATCAATCCACTGCTCGAAAGCGGCGCGATAGGCGAGTTGCTCACTGCCTCGGGTGCCAGCGTGCTTGTCACTTTGGCGCCGTATCCCGGGACGGACCTGTGGCCGAAAGCGCAGGCGGTCTTGCACAAGGTTGCGTCGCTCAAGCATCTCGTGCTGATCAATCTTGCCGACCATGCGCCGGGTGAACAGCGATTTGCGGCCCGAATGCTTCAGCGCGGCGAATGCTCGAGGTTGCATGGCGAGGAAGGTGTGCGAGGCGCGGTTCCTACGCACATCAGCATCCACGACTTCGGCGAAGCCGTCGCACGGGAGCCGGGCATGGCGCTCTCCACCCCGCACCGGGTGACCAGCGATGACGCATCGTCCTACTTCTGCACGGGCGGCACTACAGGCCTGCCAAAAATCGCGATGCGCCGGCACGGCAACGAGGTGGCCAATGCATGGAGCGCCGGACAATTCCTCGGTGAAAGCGTGGGTCCGGGCAAGACGATCTTCTGCGGATTGCCGCTCTTCCACGTCAACGCCGTCATGGTGACCGGTCTGCTGCCGTTTTCACGCGGCGCGCATGTCGTGATGGGCACGCCGCAAGGCTATCGCGGAGAAGGCGTTGTCCAACGCTTCTGGGATATCGTCGCGCATTACCGTATCAACTTTTTCAGCGGCGTGCCGACCCTCTATGGCTCGCTGCTGGACGTTCCCGTTGACGAGCGCGATATCGGTTCGCTTGAATACGGGTTGTGCGGCGCCGCGCCGATGCCAGTGGAGTTGCTGCGTGCGTTTCAGGCGCAAACCGGAATCAGGATCCTCGAAGGCTATGGCCTCACGGAAGGTACCTGCATTAGCAGCATCAATCCGCCACTTGGCGAACGGCGGGTCGGCTCAATCGGCCTTCGTGTTCCGGGCCAGGCCATGAAAGCCGTGATGGTCGATGAAGCGGGCTGTTATGTACGAGACTGCGTTGCTGACGAGGTTGGTCAACTCGTGATCTCCGGTCCGAATGTTTTCATCGGCTATATGCGGCCGGAGCAGAACAACGGCATCTGGCTGGACCTGGCTGATGGCGGCAGATGGCTCAATACAGGCGATCTCGGTCGCTGCGACGCAGACGGTTACTTCTGGCTCACAGGACGTAAGAAGGAACTGATTATTCGTGGCGGACACAACATCGACCCTGCAGCGATCGAAGAAGCGTTGCACCGCCATCCAGCGGTCCAGGTTGCCGCGGCGGTGGGGCGTCCTGACATGCACGCGGGCGAACTGCCAGTCGCCTACGTGCAGCTCAAGCCAGGCACATCGGCAAATGAAGCAGAAATGGCCGCGTTCCTGCGCGACGAGATCAGCGAGCGAGCTGCGTTCCCCAAGGGCATCCGGATCGTTGAAGCCATGCCCCTGACGGGTGTCGGCAAGATATTCAAGCCCGCGCTGAAGCGGCTTGAAACGGTAGACGCCCTGCGGTCGGCGCTCGTGGACGCTGGCATCGAGGGCGCAACCGTTAGCATCGCTGACGATGCCTTGTGTGGGATTTCAGTTCACGTCGAACTTCCCGGCTCGGAACTCGAATCATTGGCGGCTTCCGCGCTCGGGCGCTTTCCGTTCGAGTTTTCGATCGCTGTCGCGCAGGGTTCGGGCAGCAGCGGTGACGGCAACGGAGTGTCATAGACGCACAAGATTTCGAAGTGACATGGTTTCTCGCATCGACGCAAGTGTCCAGTCACTCGCATGCGCGGTGATGGCACGGCTGAATCGCGAATGTCACTGGTTTTTGGTTGGGGAAGAAGATGGGTATTGCATCAGAGAGATCCTTACGTTCGCTTGTTGAAAAATGGCTTGCGCCGACTTCCGGGACCCCGGTGCGCATTACCCGGTTAAGTCATCCCCAGTCGCATGCGGGAAACTGTGTGCATATTGAGCTGCTTTTGCCGACAAGGCCGGTTGGGCTGTTTTTTTTCCGGCACCGCGACGGTTCGTGGAGCGTGTTCCCGCCGCAGGCCGAGCGGCTCGTGATGCGTGTTCACTGAGATGCCGGACGGCTTGCCAAACCTGGCAACCGTTCAGAAGGGCGAAGAGAAGTAAGAGACGTTCGCTGGTCGGGACTCGATACGGCGAACAGGCAGGAAGCAACGCTGGGATCGGGATAACTCATGTCGATGTATTTAGTATGCCTATTTAATAGGGGGAGATGATTTTTTTGGATCCGGCATAAACATACGACTGCCGATCCAGCGAGGTTGACCAATGGGCGGTTCGCAAAGCCGTGTGCACGATAAAAAAGATAGTTGACCGATGAGGCAGGAGAAGACGCGTGAGGAACTACAGGAAAAATGTTCGGCCTGCCGTGATGGCAGGTTTTATCTGTTCGGCTGCGCTTGCTGGAAACGCGAATGCGCAATCAGCCGGAAGCTTTACGCTGGCGACAGGGTGGCTTTACGTAGCGCCACAGGGTCATGCCACGCCGCTTACCGTGGAAAGCGTGGGTGGTATGCCGGTCAATCAGCAATTAGCGGGAACTGGTGCGCACGCGTCGTCGACGAATACGCTCGGCATTACGACCGAGTACTACGTGACCGACCACATCGGCATCGCCACTCTCTTTGGCCTGCCCCTAACAGTGAATCTGGTTGGAGATGGGACGCTCTCGAAGTACGGCACCCTCGGCACGACGAGGCCGATGCCGCCCGCGATCGAGCTTCGATATCACCTGTTCGAGGCTCAGTCGAAATTTCGTCCTTTCGTCGGATTGGGCGTGAACTACACGTGGTTCACCCAGGTTCGCGCAACCAACAGCCAGTTCATCACCGATAGTGTCGGTCCTGGCGGATCCATACACGCGACCCTCAGTGCATCGTGGAACCCCGTGTTCGAGGTCGGGGCAAGCTACGCGTTTGCCAAACACTGGTCGGTCGGAGCGTCAGTTGGCTATATGCCGATCCAGACGCACATGACCATATACGGACAAACCGCAAACGGAACGCAGATCGTTTCGAAGTCGACGCTCCGGATCGAACCCATTAACGTTTTTGTGAACGTCGCCTACACATTCTAGCGGGGACGACCACCATTTCCTGACATCAATCCTGGCGGCGGGTCGTGCCGCCAACGCATCAATCGCGAGATTTTCCATGCTCATCGAAGACATCGAATACGTCATCTTTCGCCACCCGGACCTGGCTGCCGTTCGCGACTTCATGGTCGACTACGGTTTGCTGGATCGGCAACAGGGCGGCGACGCGCTTTATCTGCGCAGCTACGGCGACGCACCTTTCTCCTACGTCTCGACGCAAGGCGAGGCGGCATTTGTCGGTGTCGGGTTCCGCGTGAGCTCTCGCGAGGCGCTCGACACATTGGCGGCCCGCTTTGATTCGCCTGTGACCGATTGCCCGCATCCGGGCGGAGGCCTGTACACGGTGGGGGCCGATCCCGATGGCCGTCGGCTGGAGTTCGTATTCGGCGCCGAACGTCTGCCAGTCATTCCGTCGGGCGGCGCTCCGATTGTATGGAATGACTCCCATGCCAAAAACCGGCTGGGCCACTTCCAGCGCCCGGCCTTCGGCCCGTCGCACGTTCAGCGGCTTGGCCATGCGGCCGTCTTCTCGCCGGACCCGCAGGGATTGATCTCGTGGTATCGCGAGACGCTCGGCATGAAGACGTCGGAACTGATCTACCAGGGCGACGAGAAAAACGTCGTGGCCGCCTTCATGCACCTGGAAACAGGCGCGGCATGGACCGACCACCACACACTGGCCATCGTCGGCGGCAAGGCGGTAGGCCTGGACCACGCCTCCTTTGAATGTCGCGATATCGATGACGTGGGCATTGGCCACATGGTCATGGCAGATAAGGGCTACAAGCACCGCTGGGGCATCGGCCGCCATTTCCACGGCAGCCAGATTTTCGATTACTGGACCGATCCCGCCGGCTTCCATGTGGAGCACTACGTGGACGGCGACCTCGTCAACAGCGACTCGCCTACCTTGAGCTATCCGTTCGGCCGAGACACATTGTTGCAATGGGGCCCGGCTTTCCCGGGTCTTTGAACCACCACCAGACATGATCGTGCCCGCCTGAGCGGCATGCCCGCTCGGCGGAGCCGGTCCGTAATTCCCTGATGTTTGCACCTGCGCAGCCTTCCCATTGGATCAAAAAGTGAAACGACAGATCCTCAAGACCATTCTCTTTGCCGTGCCCAAGGTCCTCGACCTGACGGCACGCCGCTTCCCTGCCTATCGCGATCGGCTGAAGGAGCGCGATCTCGTCGCGTGGATCGGGCTCATGGATCAAAGCATCGGTCGCGTCATCAAGCTCAAGAATGGCCGCATCCGGTCGTGTGCCGGCAGACATCCGCAGCCGGACGTGCGCATGCTGTTCAAGGACGTACCCACCGCCCTGAAATTTCTCTCCGCCACTCCGGACTACCTGGAGATCATCCACGCGGCGAAAAATTTCAAGGTGGTGACTGAGGGCGACGATGAGCTGCTCGTGTGGTTCATGCAAACGCTGAGCATGATGCAAACCATCAGCCTGCCGATGGGCACGAGCATGCGCGACGGCACGCAGCGCTACACCACGTGCACCAACGGCGGCCCTTTGTTCGTGTACGTGAAAGATGGACGCATCGTTCGCGTGACGCCGGTCGATCTCGACAGCAAGGATGCGCCGAGCTGGGAGATCGAAGCGCGCGGGCGCCGATTCAGCCCGCCACGGCGCGGCCTGGTCGCACCGCACGCCTTGTCGATCAAATCGCTCGTCTATTCTGAGAAGCGCATCCTTCAACCGATGAAGCGGATCGATTTCGACCCCGACGGCGAACGCAATCCGCAAAACCGTGGCAAGTCCGGCTATGTGCCGATCAGCTGGGACGAGGCGTTGGACATTGTCACGAAAGAGATCAACCGGCAAAAGCGTGTTCACGGTCCGGGCTCGATCACGTTTCCCATGTCGTCGCACCACCAGTGGGGCAATATCGGCTACTACCTCAGCGCGCTCACGCGTTTTGCCAACCTGATTGGCTTCACACGGGTGGCCGCGAATCCGGACAGCTGGGAGGGTTGGTACTGGGGCGCCATGCATCACTTCGGCAACTCGATGCGCGTTGGCGTGCCTTCCGGCTATGGCGGAATCGAGGACTGTCTTAAGGAAGCCGAAATGATCGTCTTCTGGTCCAGCGACCCGGAAAGCACGAATGGCGCCTACGCCGGATTCGAAGGCACGCCGCGGCGTCTGTGGGCCAAGGAACTGGGAATCGAGTTCGTCCATATCGATCCGCATTGCAATCCGACCGCCCAGTTGCTGGGCGGCCGATGGATTCCGGTCCGACCGCAAACGGACGCGGCCCTCGCCACCGCCATCATGTATGTGTGGCTCACGGAAGGGCTGTATGACAAGGATTACGTTGCCAACCGGACGACCGGGTTCGACGAATGGCGGGCCTACCTGACGGGCGAGACGGATGGCGTGCCCAAAACGCCCGAATGGCAGGAGCTGGAAACCGGCGTGCCCGCCAAGGACGTTCGAGCCCTCGCACGGCGGTGGGGGACGAGGAAGGTGTATCTCGCCGTCGGAATGACGGGCGCAGGATTCGGCGGGGCTGGACGCGGTGCGACGGGGGCCCAATGGGCGCGTTGCATGATCATGATGATGGCGATGCAGGGATGGGGCAAGCCGGGCGTGAATTTCGGCTGCCTCGAAATCGGCGTTCCGCACGACCTCAACTTCTACTTCCCGGGCTACGCGGACGGTGGGATGTCGGGCGAGCTCGCGTGGACCGCGAATGCCGTGAACAACTATCAACGCATGCCGCACATCCTGACCATGAATCCGGTCAAGCAGATGGTGCCGCGGCAGCAGTTGCCCGATGCCATCATCAACGGGCATGCGACAGGCTACCTGTGGGACGGCCTGTCCCAGGAAGCGCAGTTCGCACCGTTCAGTTACCCGATGCCCGGTTATTCGCCGATCCACATGATCTATCGCTATGGCGGTTCTGCCTTCAGCACGGTCACGAAATCGGGGCGCTGGGCCGACGCTTACCGTCACCCGAGCATCGAGTTCGTGGTCAATCAGTCGATCTGGATGGAAGGCGAAGCGCAGTTCGCCGACATCATTCTGCCTGCATGCACATCGCTGGAGCGGTGGGACATCGGCGAATGGTCGAATTCCGGCGGCTACGCGCATCACGGCTTCAACACGGTCAACCACCGTATGATTACGCTGCAACATAAATGCATCGAACCTTTGGGCGAATCTCGCTCCGACTACGACATCTTCACCGCCATTCTGACCCGTCTGGGACTCGGCAGCGTGTTCACCGAGGGCTGCAGTGAACTCGACTGGGTCAAGCGCGCATTCAACTCGTCGGATTTGCCGGATCACATTTCGTGGCGCGAGTTCTGCCGCAAGGGCTATTTCGTTGTGCCGACCGAAAAGCCGGAATTGCGGCATCCGGTGGATATGCGCTGGTTCGCGGAAGGCCGGCGCAAGGATCTGCAGGAACCGCATCCGATGCCGTCGCAATATGCCGAAAAATTCGGCATGGGCCTGCAGACGCCTAGCGGCAAGATCGAGTTCGTACCCGAGCTGCTGAAGCGGCACACGGCCGATAACCCCGAGCGGCCGCCAGTGAACCGGTACATCCCGTCGTGGGAGGGCTTGCGCTCCCCACTGGCCCAGCGGTATCCACTGCAACTGATCGCCACGCATAGCCGTTACAGTTTCCATACCCATTGCGACGGCAAGAACTCGTCGGTCAACAGCATCGAAGATCATCGTGCATTGATTGGCGGACATCGTTTCTGGCTGTTGCGACTCGGTCCCGTCGACGCGGCGGCCCGTGGCATTGCCCATCGAGATCTCGTCAAGGTGTACAACGACCGGGCTGCGGTTATCTGTGCGGCGGATGTATCGCCTCTGGTCACCACCGGTGTAGTCAAGTCTTATGAGGCGAGTGCTGAATTCCAGATGATCGAAATAGACGGTGAGTGCGTGGAAATTGGCGGTTGCATGAACCTGCTGACCCCCGATCGGCCCCAGACGGCGGGTACAAGCAGCATGAGTCCGAATTCATGTCTTGTGCAGATTGAAAAGTGGAAAGGCGCGGACGCTTTCATGATCCGTCGCGCGGCGTGAGGAGCACACGATGAGCAAGTGGAATCTGGTTATCAAGGTCGGGCAGTGTGAGAACTGCCAGAACTGCGTCATCGCTGCACGCGATGAACACGTCGGCAATGACTTTCCTGGGTACGCCGCGCCTGCAGCGGTCAGTGCCGAAAGCCCAATTCGCATCCTGCGCCGTGTGCAGGGCGACGCCCACATGGTCGAAACGACGTACTTGCCGGTGATGTGCAATCACTGCGACGACGCGCCGTGCATGCGCGTCGGTGGCGATGCAATCCGCAAACGATCCGACGGCATCGTCATCATCGATCCGGAAAAGGCGCGAGGGCGCAAAGACATCGTCAAGTCCTGTCCGTACAAGGCGATCGTCTGGAACGAGGAACTGCAACTGCCGCAGACCTGGATCTTCGACGCGCAACTGCTCGACCAGGGGTGGCAGCATCCGCGTTGCGAGCAGGCTTGTCCCACTGGCGTTTTCGAGGCCGTCAAGCTCGATGACGCCGCGATGGCGGAGAAAGCCCGACGTGAAGGGCTCGAGGTTTTGCTGCCCAATCTGGAAACAAGACCTCGCGTGTGGTACCGCGGCTTGAAACGCTGGAAAAGCTGCTTCATAGGCGGGAGCGTCAGTGCTGCGGTCGGGGGCGTAGTTGAATGCGTCGTTGATGCAGCGATTGTTCTGTACTCGGGCGAGCGGCGGGTCGCAGAAACTGTCTCGGACGCGTTCGGCGATTTTCGGTTCGGTGGTCTCGAGAAAAATAGTGGCATGTACCGGATCGAGATTCGTCACGCTCTTGGCAATGCGTCGCGCGAGTGTGTGGTCGGCGAAAGTGTGTACCTGGGCGAAATCAGCCTCGCGCTGGCGCCAAGCAAGGTTGAGGTCAACTGATGCGCCAATCTCACACCGGTGCCTGAGCCGGCGGAGTGGTGCAACCGCTTTAGGCCTCGCCCGCGCCCTCAATTTTAGATATTGACAATGCGATCAGTTGTGAGTGTAATGTCGAGTATCCGCTGAGGAGCCTAGAGCCGGCTTCAGCGGGACCATCGAGAAACGGCGATTTCACAGGTTCGTCTTTGCGCTGCCGAGCGCGGACGGAGAGATCGCCTTGAGCCACGCCATGAAGCCCGAACGCCTGAGCCACGCGCGCAGAAAAGAGCAGACCCGTGAGCGCCTGTACGGCGCCGCAAGGACCATGTTCCTCGAGAAGGGCTTCGCTGCCACGAGCGTGGAGGACATCGTCGAGGCCGCTGGGTACACGAGGGGCGCGTTCTACTCCAATTTCAGGAGCAAACAGGACCTGCTGGTGGAACTGTTACGGCGCGATGCCGAAGAGGCGCAGGCGGGTCTGCGGGCGATCTTTCAAGAGAAGGGCACGACTGAGCTAGCGAGGGCGCGCATGATTGCTCATTTCGTCCGCTCCTGCAGTGAACATGAATGCTTTCCGCTTTGGGTGGAGGCGTACCTCCTCGCACGCCGCGACAGCGCTTTTCAGGAGCACGTTCACGCGTTGCGGCACGAGACGCTTTTGCAGGTCAGCGCCCATATTCAAACGCTCTTGACGGAAAGCGACAACGCATTGCCGCTGCGGGCGGACGCGCTCGCACTCGGCTTCGTGAGCCTTTTCGAAGGCATGCAGCTCGTTAGTCTGTGCTATCCGCAGAGTGCGACCGAGCCGTTGAATCAGGCAGTGCTCGCGGAATTTGCTTCGTCCGTACTGTATCGGCAGTCAACGGAAAAAACGCCACCGATACGATCGCACGAGTGCCGCACCGTCGAGAATCGTTGAACGAGATCGCGATGTGTCGCGATAGCAGTGCGTCCAGATGCTCGAAAACTAGACCATGGAATACATAGAAAGCTTGCGTCTCTTCCGCACGATCGTCGAAGTAAAAAACTTCCGGCGCGCGGGCGAAATGAAGGACCTCTCACCATCGGTCGTTTCACGCTCGATAGCCTCGCTGGAAGAGCGTCTTGGAACACGACTGTTTCACCGTTCGACACGGCAGTTTTCTCTCACGGAAGCCGCGGAGCGCTTTTACGAGGGATGCTGTCGCGTTCTCGACGATCTGGACTCCCTGGAAGCGAGCGCCGCAGGTCATGGAAGATTGCCGGCAGGCGTATTACGCGTGGTCGCGCACACTACGGCTGCGTTGACGTGGCTTGCGCCGTTGATGGCGTCGTTCAAGCGCAAACATCCGAATATCAGTCTCGATATCACATTGACCGAGCGATCTGTCGACCTGACGGCCGACGGGTACGACCTGGGCATCGTGCTACCGTTCATGCTGGCGACCGATCTGGCTGTCACGCGCCTTCTTCAGCGGCTGCCCCTGGTCATCGTCACAACGCAGGCGTACCTGGGCAGGCGTCCGCCGCCGCGGGATCCTGCAGAGCTGGCAGATCATGTGTTCGTCACGGTGCCGCCGTCGATGCACAAGCCAACGCTTACGTTTCAGATCGACCAGGAAAACGTCGCGGTTCCCATCAAATACGAAATTGCCTCGAATAACCCGATATTCAATCGCGACATCATTCTCGAAGGATTCGGTGTGGGTTTGCTTCCTTTCGCGCTTGTGGAGCAGGACATCAAGGCGGGTCGACTCGTACGTCTGCTGGAGGAGTTCGAGATCGTAGACACGGCGGCTGAAGTCCGACTGGCCTATATGGGGCGCGCGCTTTTGCCCGCAAAGGTCAGGGCATTTATCGACCATACCGCAGAGTTCTTTGAACGGGCCATGTAAGTTCCCCGCCGCTCGACCACGAATGACACCGCATTGTCCGTCGAGTCCGCGGGAATCGTATATCAACTGCGCTAGGTTGAGTCGAGGCGCTCGTGCGCTGGGACAACGGCGGGCACGGCGTCATTGCGCCGGATCGCTTCATCGCGATCGGAGGAAAGCGGCCTGATCGCGGAGATGGATGCCTGGGTGATGCGTGAGGCATGCAGGCAATTTGCGCAGTGGCGAGCCGAGGGCCTTGACGTACCCAAGATGTCGGTGAACGTTTGCGCCGCCGACTTCAAGCATCCGGACTACCCGGGCTTCGTCAACGATATGCTGCAGTCTTATGGCCTGGTCGCTGCGGACCTGACGCTCGAAATGACTGAGCGCGTCCTGTTCGATGAATCGGTCGCCGACATCCGCAAGTCGCTCGATGCCATCCATGCCATGGGCATCGCACTGTCGATCGACGATTTCGGCACCGGCTACTCATCCCTGAGCTACCTCCACCGGTTCCCCGTCAAGGAACTAAAAATCGACAAGAGCGTGCAAGGCATCGGCAGGAACGCAATGGCAGAATCGCTGGCACAAACGCTCATCCACATCGGCAAGATCCTGAAGCTGACCGTGACTGCGGAAGGGGTTGAAACGCATGCGCAGCGCGACTTTCTGGCCACGCACGGCTGCCATCTCTATCAAGGGTTTCTGATCTCGCGTCCGCTCGCGCCTCGCGACTTCGCGCGCTGGACGCGAGTATCCTTGCCGTCAGCTTCCTGACGATGAGTTGGCCAGTTCGCGATTCATCCATGCGCGGACGCGAAAGGCTGAAACAGCGCTCTCGAGCTGGCTCGCCTGCTCCGTGAGCGACAGCGCGGCTGCGGACGCCTGCTCGACCAACGCAGCATTCTGCTGCGTCACCTGGTCCATTTGTGCGACCGCGACATTGACCTGTTCGATACCCTTCGACTGTTCTTCGGACGCCGCGGAGATCTCGCCCATCAGGGCGCTGACTTTGCGTACCGAAGACAGAATCTCCGTCATCGACTGTGTGGCCCGATCGACCTGCCGTACGCCGGTTTCGACGCGGCTCAGCGAATCCGTAATCAGTTCCTTGATCTCTCTGGACGCAGTTGCGCTCCGTTGCGCGAGCGTGCGGACTTCGCCAGCCACCACGGCAAACCCGCGACCCTGCTCGCCAGCCCGTGCTGCTTCTACAGCCGCATTCAGTGACAGGATATTGGTCTGGAATGCGACGCCTTCGATCACGCTGATGATTTCCGCAATTTTCCCCGATGAGTCGGACAGGCCGCGCATTGTCTGCACGACTTCCTGTGTCGCCTGATTGCCCCGCTCAGTCAGCAGCGCTGTACTGGTCACCACCTGGTTGGCCTGCTTCGCGTTGTCGGCGTTCTGACGCACCGCCGAAGTCAGTTCCTCCATGGACGAGGCCGTTTCTTCCAGCGATGCGGCCTGTTCTTCGGTCCGTTGCGACAAGTCGAGGTTGCCCGCCGAAATTTCGTGGGCAGCGGTGTCAAT
The DNA here is from genome assembly GCF_021390645.1 of Paraburkholderia flagellata. Classification (GTDB taxonomy): domain Bacteria; phylum Pseudomonadota; class Gammaproteobacteria; order Burkholderiales; family Burkholderiaceae; genus Paraburkholderia; species Paraburkholderia flagellata. Next base: position 152,602 of record NZ_JAJEJT010000006.1, on the reverse strand, counting down.
TGACCGCGAACCCTCTCTCACCACATTGATGGCCAGACTCAGCTTGCTTTGCATGGCCTGCAGGCCAGCCATCAACTGCCCCATCTCGTCGTTCGAGCGAACCTCGATGCTGGTGGTCAAGTCGCCGTCGGCAATCGACCTGAAATGGTGCAGCGCCTGGGCGAGCGGCGCGCCGATGGCCCGTTGTAGCAACCACCATGCGAGCGTGGCCGCGCTGAGCGCAAATAGCACACCAGCGATCGCTACGCCCACGAACCAGTGGAACCGGACCTGTGCGGCATCAAACGTTTCCCGCGCAGCGGTGACCTGGATCAGGCCAAGTGAATTCATGCCCACGGACACATCGTTGAACAGATCCGGCGGTATGTGAAGCCAAACCTCGCGGATCTGCGCCGCATCATGAGTGGCAATGGCGCTGAACATCGGCTCAAGGCCGTTTGCCACGAGAGCGTCGAGCTTCGTATTGACGTCGGCCGCGGCGGTGGCTTCGTCCGTTCCGGAGAATGGCAGCGCGCGATAGGCGTCCCACGCCTTCCTTGACGCCGTGAGCAGATCGCGGGCGGTCTGCGTTTCGTGAGGCACATCTGGACTGGCGGGATCAAGCGCGATGCGATACAGCCAGAGGCGGCTCTTGGCTAGCGCCACGTTCGTCTGCCCGAGAGCTTCGGAAGATGCCAGCCGGCTGGAATACAACTCCCGCAGATCGTGGTTGCTCATTGACACGCCAACGATACCCATGGCGCCTCCGATGACCAGCAGGACTCCAAGAAAACCCATTACCAGCGCAAGACGCAGACGAATGCTGAGATTTTTGTACAGGGAGAGCTTCATTTCGGGGGACTCGATTGCCGCAATCGCGTAGGTGATAAAGTTATCAATCTATTGGCGTAGTAAACGGCGCCCCCAGGCAGAACTTGAGTCAAAGGGTCGTCGGCAACATAGCTGATCCTGTTCTGGACGATTTGGAGAATGCCACTCTGACTCGCGTCGATCGCAGGGCTGGGACCTTTCTTGATGCAATCCCAGGAGCGGAACGTCGATCCCTGCGCTACGACAGGCGCGACGCGGTAGATGTTCAACGACATCTCGCAAGGCAACTTCGACGGACCGTCGCTCGACATCTTCGGCGGCGCGAAGATTCACAGCTCGCGGTGCTCGAAGCGGCCCGGATTCCCGATTGCGCCTGCCGCAGGGCATGTTTCCGATCCGTTATGTTTCGACTACCGCGTGTTTCCGGTGTGTCCGAGCGAATAACGGCCGGGCTGCGGCCACACGGTCAATCCGTGCGGCTCCATCCCCACGGGGATCGAGTTGACGGCGCCCGTCGTCGTGTTGATCGCATACACGACGTCGTCGAAGCGTCCCGACAGCCACAGCTCCTTCCCGTCGGCGCTCACGTTACCCATGTCGGGACTGCCGCCGCCCGGGATCGGCCAGGTCACGAGCACCTTGCGCGTCGCGAAGTCGATCACCGACACGCCGCCCTTGCCATGGCGCGACCCATGAATTTCATTCGAGCCGCGATTGGCAACATACAGCTTCGTGCCGTCGCGGCTCGTATAGAGTCCATGCGCGCCGACGCCCGTGTGGATGAAGCCGATCTTTTTGAAGCTGTCGCCGTCGACGAGGAACACGCCGTCGGCCATCATGTCTGCAACATAGAACACCTTACCATCTGGCGAGATGCGGATGTCCTGCGGCATGCCCTTCTTGTTGATCTCCAGATAGCCGACCACTTTACGGTTCACGAGATCAATTTTGGCGAGTTGGCCACCGAATTCGCACGTGAAGATCGCGTATTTTCCGTCAATCGAAAAATCGGCGTGATTGATGCCCTTGCATTGCGGCACATCGAGGCTGGATTTCAGCGCCATCGTATGTGCGTCGCGGAAGTCCAGCCGCGCGTGAGCTTCGGCCACCACGATGGCTTCCTTGCCGTCAGGTGTGAAGTACATGTTGTACGGATCGTCCACCATGACTTCCTTGCCCGGCTTGCCGGTTTTCGGGTCGATCGGCGTCAGGCTCCCGTCGGTGCGGCCTTCCGCATTGTTCGCGACCCAGAGCGTTTGGAGATCCCAGGACGGCACGATGTGTTGCGGACTGTACCCAACGGGGAACCGGTCGACGACTTTGTAGGTGGTCGGGTCGATCACATAGACATCCTTCGAACGCAGGTTCGGCACGTAGACGCGCAAAATCGCGCTCGAGACCGCGGGACTCAGATGGCCGGCCATTGCTTCGCTGTACAGATTATCCGGATTGACCACGGGCGGCATGCCCTGCACGGTGGTCACTGCCTGGGCTGCCGACGCGCTTGTGGCGTAGCCCCCAAGTGCGACGAACACGGCGGATGCGATGCCCGCGAAGTGCCGCAGACTCAAATTCATGACAAGGCTCCTTATCGGATATTGGATGGATCGGATGAGCCGATCGGTAGCGGTGATGCTTGCGTTCGCTCAGTGTGCGGCGACTTCCTTTCTGATGCTCTCGATGGTGCGCGACACGATCGCATCGGTGCCGAGTTTGCCGAGCTCGACGCTCGAGTGCCGCGGATCCCCGCCATAAACACCGTCGGCGGTGCCCGGCCGTGGCGCGTTGCGCAAGCTGTCGCTCCTCACCATCCCGGGTGCGACGGCGAGCAGAAGCGACGTATCCGCAAGGCCGGCGTGCGTGCCGATTTCGTTGTCGGGTACGCCATGTTGACGAAGGATCTGCGTGTAGCCATCCGAACTCGTGCCGTAGTATTCCGGCGGCGCGAATGCGCGCACGCCCGAGCCGGCCCAGGCCGAGTTCAACTGGGCGACGACGTTATGGATATCCTTCTGGTAGCCGCCGTGATCGCCGAGAAAGACAATATTTCTGAAGCCATGAATATTGAAGCTGTTGGCCGCCGACATCAGCGTCTTCTCGAACACGTCGTCGGTTACGGTGATCGTGCCAGGGAATCGCATATGTGACGTCGGCGGTGCGTAGCTGCCCTCGGGCACATAGGCGATGACCGGCGCGACGATCGCGTTGCCGAGCCCTTGCGCAATGCGCTCCGAGAGTACCTTGACGCGCATGTTGTGCTTTCCGAGCGCGACATACGGTCCGCTTTGCTCAGTACCGCCAATCGGGACGATGATCGTCGTCTTGCCCGCGTGAATCTGGTCGCGCAGTTCTGTCCACGTCAGATCCTCCAGTTGCACCGTTGCCGGTACCTGCGCGAAAGAGGCTTGACTGAGAGCAAAAAAAACAACTGCAGCGGCAGCTTGTCGCACGATAGTTTTCATCGCAGAGCCTCAACTGATAGATGGTTTTGTCCACGCGAATGGCGCAGCGACGCTTTCGCCTTGTTCGAAAGCAACGGTTACGAACCGTTCAAGGTTGACCGGAAATCTCGTGCCGGCCTGCGGCAATTCGATGCACGGTAAGCGCAGCCTTACAGCCACCACGCCTTTCGAAAGCGTTCCCGCTCGCAGTCAGATAATTGCGTTTGCTCAATGCAAACCGGTATTAAGCCGAGGAGTTGTGCGATTACAACTCCTTGAGCAGGGGAGTGGGGATATATTTCGTGCCGTCAGAGCTAGAGCGCTCTAGCTTGTTTTTTGTGCTCTGTAAATAAGTGGATGCCCCAGAAAAGGAACGTGCATGATGAAAGTGAATCTCAACAAGGCCTTGATTGCTGTTGCTGCACTTGGCGCATTCAGCGCCGCTGCACACGCCCAGAGCAGCGTTACCCTCTATGGGTCGCTGGATGCCGGTATCGCGTATGTCAATAACGCTGGCGGTCATAGCGCATGGCTTCAGTCGAGCAGCCTGCTCTCGAATACCTATTTCGGTTTGAAGGGCGCTGAAGACCTCGGCGGTGGCATGAAGGCAATCTTCAAGCTGGAATCCGGTTTCAATCTTTCGAACGGCAAGTTCAGCAACAACAGCACGATGTTTAACCGTCAGGCCTATGTCGGCATCGAGAGCGCACAATACGGCACGCTGACGCTCGGCAAGCAATACGACTCCGTTGTGGATTACCTCTCGCCGCTGTCGCTGGCGGGTCAGGCAGGCGTTGTCAATCTCGCAGCGCACCCGCTGAACAACGACAATATCGGCGCGCAATACTCGATCAACAACGCCGTCAAGTACGAAAGCGCCAACTATTCCGGCTTCCACTTCGGGGGCTTGTACGGCTTCAGCAACGATCCGGGCCAGTTCGCCAATGGCCGCGCCTGGAGCGTCGGCGCTGGCTACTCGGCAGGTCCGCTGACGGTCGCTGCTGCCTATGACCAGACGAATACCGACACTAACGCTGCGGCCAACGGAAGCGCTGCGGCCACGGTGCCGTTGGGCGGCAACGTCAAACGTACGGTCGGCGTTGGCGCGAACTATGCGTTCGGTCCGGGCACCGCAGGCGTGCTCTGGACGCATACCCGCATTCAGGGTGCGATGCAGTTCGGCGTGAGTGGCCTGAACGCGCGCTTCGACAATATCGAAGTCAATGGCACATATAGCCTCACGCCGGCGCTCGCGCTTGTCGGTAACTATACCTACACCTATGGCAAGACGACCGGCGCGGGAACGTCTTCGAGCGATCCGAAGTGGCACTCGGCGGTCCTCGCCGCGGACTACTCGCTTAGCAAGCGATCGGACGTCTATCTGGCCGGCGCCTATCAGCACGCTTCGGGTGATGTCTACAATAACGGTACTACCGTTGTTGACACCACGGCCAGTATCGCTGGGCTGCTGCCCGCATCGACAACGCAGAGCCAGGTCGCTGTAACGGTCGGCATGCGTCATCGGTTCTAAGGTCGTTTCCGGAAAGGCGGAAAACACTAATAAGCACAGACGCCCACTGGCGTCGACGTGATTCTCCACACCTCCCCGTCTGCCTGTATGGTTGACGTTTAGTGCGCGCCGGTTTAGCCACCGGCGCGCTTTTTTCGTTTGCGATTTCATTTGGGAATGCAAAACGTAGCGTGGCGTGTTCAAGCGCTACTTCAACCTCACGCCATCATTCCTTAGTATTCCTCCCTTAGGCTGTGTCCAGATTAACAAGGGCGTCTCTGGCAACCGAAATGCGGTTTGCTAGCGGCTTCACACCGTCGCCTCGCTCGCGCGTGGTGAAGGGCTTTCCGGGGGGGCGCCGCAGAAGTTTCATTCAAGGAATTCTGTCCGGCCTGCTACACAATCTGACACAACGGCGGGCACGCTTCTACTGCGCAGCGCTTTGCGCGGCGAGATGTCGTATCCATTCCATAACCGATCGCGGGGACATGAATACCGAAAACTTCAAAAACTGCAGGAGACCACAAACCGTGAAGCTCAAGCATCTGGTTCTTGTTCTTGGCGTCGCACTGGCGAGTGCGGGCGTACGGGCTGGAGCGTCTGTGCAAGTTGCCGTTCGATGTGATCAAGCTTGACCGTAGTCTGTTGCTGGGCATCGAGCGAACGCCCGTCGACGTGCTGAGTTCGATCTATCAGTTAACCAACCTGTGTCAGGCGCTCGTAAGAGCGTGGTGGTGGAAGGCGTCGAAACGGCGGACTTGATCGATGCAGTTGCACTGCTGGGGGCCGATGCCGTTCAGGGCTATGCGATTGCACGCCCGATGCCGGCGGCAAAGTTCACGGACTGGATGCGGAAATATGCCGGTGCGTACCAGCCGGCCGACAAGGCAGACCCCGAAGGGCGTTTCGCGAGGCGCGCGAAGCTGCTGATCGGGGATTCACATTTGCATTTGCTGTTTGGGCCTGCTCAATCGCGTGTCTATGAACTTGCGACGACCCGCGGCCCGGTTATGCCATTCAGGTCAATCTGCGCGGCGTTGCAGACATCGCTTCTGGAGGGCGGCAAAGAGTCACGGTATAACCGGACCGGAATATCTGGCCACTCGAGAAAGGCTGATCGCCGCGTTGGGCGATGAGTGAGTTTTGGCGACTCGCGTGCTCGCCACACTTGCCCTGCGCATGCAGCCCCGTCTGCGCCATATCGACTGCACGCCATCCTCGGAAATCGACTCCCATTTCAGCTTGCACGGATCTGTCAGTAATTTATAAGGCTAATTATTGACAGCCGGTGTGAGCGGCGCGAGATCGCACCGCTCGTATATCTTCTGCATGCGTGGCCCATTCACCCCTCAACGCCGCTCCAATCGAAGCCGCCTATCTTCCCGGGTGTCTTCGCGTGAGTGCGTGAATGCGCTGCTGTATCCCCAACTGACCGTCGAAATCCTTGTCTGCCGCACACCGCGGCACGTCATCTTCCGGCGGCGCCCCCCAATCGCACCAGCTTGCATTTCCCATACTGCGTCGAAGCGACGCGGGTGCGGTAGTTAATCTTTTTTTCATCGTCGTCGCCATATAATCCCTCCATGGTCATAATGACGAAATGGTCGGAATGACATGCGACACGTGGCGTAGTGACGCAGCAGCAGGCGTTCCTCCCTGCGCTTCAGGCAATGGGGAGCACATGGCCCAGGTTACATCGCTTCCCTTAAGGAGATCCACGAATGGATCAGGTGACACAGCTGACCCGAAACAATGAGATTGCATTGAAGATCTTCGAACTACTTCGCAAGCGCCTGAGCGAGGGGCAGGAGCGTTTCGGGCAGAGGACGCGCGACGCGATAAGCGGTGACAGTGGATCCGTTCCCAACCCGGGGCAGTTCGATGCCTCGACTGCGTGGCGCTACGCAGTCGATGTCGCGCAGCGCTCGGTCTTGTTCTGGGACACCTTGCGCCAACGCGGCAACGAGTTCATCGAGCGCAGCAGGGAAGGACTCAAGCCAGCGCTGCATTTCGACTATGACGTGGTGCTCGACGCGAGGCACTTCGAGCGTCCGGTCAACTACGTGCTGTTGGCGATCAAGGCACCGGAAGGTGTCGAGATCGACGCGAAGAAGCGTCCTTATCTGATCATCGATCCGCGCGCCGGACACGGTCCGGGCATCGGCGGCTTCAAGGACGATTCGCAGGTCGGCGTTGCGCTGCGCGGGGGACATCCCGTCTATTTCGTCGCGTTCTTCAGGGAGCCCGAACCCGGACAGACGCTGCTGGACGTGTGCGCAGCCGAGCAGCAGTTCGTGCGCAAAGTGCGCGAACTGCATCCGGACAGCCCCAAGCCCGCAGTCGTCGGGAATTGTCAGGGCGGCTGGGCCGCGATGATGCTCGCCAGTTCCTCCCCGGAAGATACCGGCCCCATTGTCGTCAACGGCGCTCCGATGTCTTACTGGAGCGGTGCGTGGAACGAGGGCGAGGCGCCCAATCCGATGCGTTACGCCGGGGGTATGCTCGGCGGCACCTGGCTTTCCTCACTGGCTGCGGATCTCGGCAACGGCAAGTTCGATGGCGCCAACCTCGTCAGCAACTTCGAGTATCTGAACCCCGCGAACACGTGGTGGGACAAGTACTATCACGTGTTCGCCAATATTGAAACGGAGCCGGCGCGTTTTCTCGAGTTCGAGCGGTGGTGGGGCACCTACTACCTGATGAACCGGGAAGAGATCGAGTGGATCACCCATAACCTCTTTGTCGGCAACCGGTTGTGGTCGGGGCAGGTGCGTGGTCCGTCCGGCAAGTCGTTCGACCTGCGCGAGATCCGCGTCCCCATCGTTCTGTTTGCTTCGATGGGCGACAACATCACACCGGTGCAACAGGCATTCAACTGGGTCGCCGACCTGTACGGCAGCACGGAAGAGATCAAGGCGCGCGGTCAGGTCATCGTCGCCCTCACGCATGGGGATATCGGCCATCTCGGCATCTTCGTTTCGGGCAAGGTGGCGAAGAAGGAATACACGCAGATATTCAACGTGCTGGAGACGATCGAGACGCTTGCACCGGGCCTCTACGGCATGTCGATCAAGGAAGTGAAGGGCCCGGACGGCAAGACCGAATACGACGTCTCGCTCAAGGAGCATCGGCTCGAGGAGGCCGTCGAGTACTTCAATCCGTCTTTTCAACGAAAGGACGAAAAACCGTTCGAGGCCGTGTCCGCGGTGTCGGAATTCAATCAGCGTGCCTATGAGTTGTTCGTCCAACCGTATGTGCGGTGGGCTTCGAACGAAACGACGGCGCGGCTCCTGCGCGCGTTCCATCCGCTGCGTTTCGAGCGGTGGGCATTCTCGGACTTGAATCCTTGGCTGGCCGCGCTCGGCCCGCTCGCCGAAACGGTCAGGGCAAGCCGTGCACGCGCGGACGACGTCGAACCGTTGCGTGACGTCGAGCGGCGCGGCTCTGAGCTGCTCAGTGCTTCGCTCGACCACTACCGCGCGGTGCGCGATGCCGGCGTCGAGGCGCTGTTTTTCTCGGTGTACGCGAATCTTCTCGGGCTGCACGACTTCGGTCATCAAGAGGAGCATGGCGAAGATTCCGCGCCGAGCGCCGACCCGCGCAGCATGCCGTTCGTCCGGGAAGCGCTGGCCACGATCAGCCACGGCGGCTACGACGAGGCAGTCGCGCGCACGGCATTTCTGCTTGCGCCCAAGGGGCAGCCGCTGCCGCTGTCGCGCATCGAGACGGTTCGGGAACTGGCGCAGGAATATGCCGATTACCTGCCCACGCTGCCGCCGGCCGACTGGCGCCGCATTCGGGGCGAGCAGGAGATCATTGCGACGTTCGAGCCGCAGCGGGCAATCGAAACGCTGCCCGACCTGCTGGGGACTCCTGAAGACTGCAATCGGCTGCTGACCTTGCTGGACAAGCTGGTGGCCGACCGGCGCGTTCAGGCCATCGAGCCGACCGAGCAGCAACAACAGGCGCTTCAAGCGATCCGTGCGGTGCTCGGCGCGCCGGCGGCGATGGCAACGCCAGCGCGCAAGCCGCGCGTTCCGCGCGCCGACGTCGCGGCGGCCTGAGCGTCTTCCATCTGTTCGCGAGAAAAGCTTCCATGGAATCCAATCACATCAAATACCGCCGTCTGATCGCAGAATGCCAGGCGCTCGCGCCGCTGCCCGTCGCGGTGGCCCATCCCTGCGACGCGAGCTCTCTCGAGAGCGCGATCGACGCCGCGCGGCAGGGGCTCATCGCGCCCACGCTCGTCGGTCCGCGCGAGCGCATCCTGTCGGTTGCGTCGGAATGCGGCCTCTCCATCGGCGACTATCCCATCGTCGATACGCCGTTCAGTGAAGCTTCGGCGGCCTCCGCCGTTCAGCTCGTGCGAGAAGGCAAGGCGCAGGCGCTCATGAAGGGCAGCCTCCACACGGACGAACTGATGGCCGCGGTCGTGCGCCGCGACGCCGGGCTGCGTACCGCCCGCCGCATCAGTCACTGCTTCGTGATGGACGTGCCGTCCTACGCCGATCCGCTCATCATCACCGACGCGGCCGTCAACATCGCGCCGACGCTCGAAGAAAAGATCGACATCCTTCAGAACGCGATCGATCTTGGTCATGCGCTCGGTTTTCCGGAAGTGCGGGTGGCGATCCTTTCGGCCATGGAGACCGTGAACCCGAAGGTGCCCTCGACGCTCGAAGCGGCTGCGCTGTGCAAGATGGTGGATCGCAGGCAGGTGACGGGCGCGCTCGTCGATGGTCCGCTCGCACTCGACAACGCAATCGATCCCGAGGCCGCACGTATCAAGCACATCGACTCGCCGGTGGCGGGCCGCGCCAATGTGCTGATGGTGCCCGACCTCGAGGCGGGCAACATGCTGGCCAAGAGCCTGTCGTTCCTCGCGGGCGCCGACGCGGCGGGCATCGTGCTGGGTGCGCGCGTGCCTGTCATCCTGACGAGCCGGGCCGATTCGGTCATGACCCGCCTTGCCTCCTGCGCGGTGGCCATGCTCGTCGCGCACGGGCGGCAGGCGGCCGGACATATCGAGGGTTGATGCCATGGCTGACGTGATTCTCGTCGTGAATGCCGGTTCGTCGAGTATCAAGTTCTCGACATTCGAAGAGCGCGGGGCGGCGCTCGAACTCGTCGTACACGGTCACGTGGATGGGTTGTACACCGACCATGCCCGGTTCGAGGCACTGGACCACCACGGCGTGCGCCACGCGAAGGAGTGGACCGCCAGCGAGGAACTGGACCATCGCCACGGGCTGGAACAGATCGCCGTATTCCTGAGCGAGCACCGCGAAGGGCACACGCTCGCGGCCGTCGGTCATCGCGTGGTGCACGGCGGGCAGCGTTTCGGCGGTCCGGCTCGCGTGACGCCTGCCGTGATCGACGAACTGGAAAAACTGACGCCACTCGCACCGCTGCATCAGCCGCACAATCTCAAGCCGGTACGCCTGATCGAACAGTTGCACCCGGACGTGCCGCAGGTCGTCTGCTTCGACACGGCGTTTCATCGTACCCAGCCCGACGTCGCGCAGGCATTCGCGTTGCCGGCCGCCATTACTGACCTGGGTGTGCGCCGCTATGGCTTTCACGGACTGTCGTACGAATACATCGCGAGCGTGCTCCCCGACGTTGCGCCGGCGGCATCGGCCGGGCGTACGGTGGTGGCTCACCTCGGTAACGGCGCCAGCATGTGCGCACTCGTGGCGGGCAGGAGCGTGGCCAGTACGATGGGCTTCACGGCCGTCGACGGGCTGCCCATGGGCACGCGCTGCGGCAATCTCGATCCCGGGGTTGTGCTGTACCTGATGGAAGAGCGCGGCATGGATGCGCGCGCCGTCGAGGACCTCCTCTATCATCACTCCGGGCTGCTCGGCGTATCGGGCATTTCCGGGGACATGCGCACTCTGCTGGAAAGCGACGATCCTCGGGCTCGCTTCGCGATCGACCTCTACGTGTACCGTATCTGCCGCGAACTCGGCTCCCTTGCTGCGGCAATGGAGGGACTGGACGCGGTGGTCTTTACCGGTGGCATCGGTGAGCACGCAGCGGCCATCCGCGACGGCGTGGTGCGGCGGGCGCAGTGGCTTGGCGCCGACCTCAATGTGACCGCGAATCTCGACGGTGGACCGCTTGTGAGCACGGCGTCGAGCCGCGTGCCGGTGTATGTCATTCCGACCAATGAGGAACTGATGATTGCGCGACATACGCGCGCTGTACTGGAGTAAGCCCATGTCAACCGAACAGACCGGACACACTAGCCCTGTGCTCAAGGGCATGAAGGCGCTGGTCACCGGGATTGCCAACGAGCATTCGATTGCGTATGGCTGCGCGAAGGCGTTTCGCGAACTCGGTGCAGACCTTGCCATCACGTACGCAACGGAGAAGAGCAGGTCGTGGGTCGAGCCGCTCGCGCAGGAATTGCAGGCCGACCTGTTATTGCCGCTGGACGTCGCCGATGCGAGTCAGCTCGAGGGCGTGTTCTCGCGCATAGGGCAGCAGTGGGGGCGTCTCGACATCGTCCTGCACTCCATTGCGTGGGCACCGAAAGACGATCTCCAGGGCGGCCTGTTGCACTGCTCGAGCGAGGGCTTTTCGCGGGCCATGGACATTTCGTGCCACTCGTTCGTGCGTATGGCCGCACTTGCTGCGCCCCTCATGGAAAAGGGCGGCACGCTGCTTACCATGAGTTATCACGGCGCGATCAAGGTGGTGCCGAACTACAACGTCATGGGACCGGTCAAGGCAGCACTCGAGGCATGCGCGCGCTACCTCGCCTACGAACTGGGCCCGCAAGGCATCCGCGTACACGCCATATCGCCGGGTCCGCTGATGACGCGCGCAGCTTCCGGGCTCAAGGACTTCGGGCTGCTGCTCAACGAGGCGGCCCACCGCGCGCCGCTTGGCGAACTCGTCGACATCATGGACGTCGGCTATACCTGCGCTTTCCTCGCGACGCCGTATGCACGCAGAGTTTCGGGCGAAACGCTGTATGTCGATGGTGGCGTGAACATCATGGCATGACGCTTTACGGGAGAAACGACATCGTGACTGAGCTTCTGCTGCAACCCATCGAGGACACGGTATCCGACGACGATATCGCCGGCTTTTTGAGTCACTATGGCTTTCCGCCGTTTACGGCAATCGAGCGAATCGCAGGTACGGGATCCCGGCCGGCTGTGCTGCTCGCGTTCAATGAACTTCAGCCGGAAGCCCTGCGAATCCTGCAGACGAGGATCCATCGAGTTTTCTGGAACGACCGCACGGTCGAAGCGATCATCATGACGGTCCGGACAGAATGAGCGGGATGGCCCGACGCGACGCGGAACAACGATCACTCGACCGCTCGGTCCGGAGTCTGTTGTATTGCGTCGTGCGCGAAGGCGCTGCCTTGTGCGCGGGCCAGCAGCGAATCTGGCGAAACGCTCAATTCGGGCACGGGGAAATTAATCAACCTCGGGATGTCCTGCGGCGTCACCCCAAGCGCACCCAGTACTAGTCCGACCACTTGCTCCGGGTAACGACGAGACGTTCCGCCGGCGACCATGCGATGAACCGCCATCAAGCCAGCGCCGGTAACGACGTCTATCATCGTCCCGACCGCGCCGTCGTTAAACTGGCCGCGTCTTTGCCCCGCCCTGAGGTGGCGCGGGAGATAGTCGTAGAACCCGCTGTCGCGGTTCACGAGTTGCAAGCCCGCACCGGCCACGAACTGCGCAACCAGTTCGTGAGACCGAATCAGGTGCAGATAACATCGGAATGCGGTGGCGACCTTGAGGCTGGGATCGTCTTCGACGTTGGAGATCGCCACTTGGATCATCCTCACGATGTCACGGTTCAACTCGGCGGCGAGGGCCTGAAAGAGCTCCTCGTTGGTGCGGAAGTAGTTGTAGAACGATCCTTTGGATACCTCGGCTGCTTCGACGACGTCGGCGATGACGCTTGCACCCACGCCTTTCTGGGCAAACACGATCATGGCGCTTTCGAGCAAACGCATGCGCATGCGCCGGCGACGCTCGGCCGCTACCCGAGGGCGATGGTCATCGTGCGATTCTGGCATACCCAATCCTGACGAGAAGTGCTGCGTTAACCACAGATCTTGTGCGCGTGCACTCGCATGAGGATATATGCCGCGCGGACGACTCAAGTGTCGCAAGCGAATTTTGCCATGACCTACCCGCGTGAGAGAAACTGCTTAACGCCGCATGCTTTCAGCGCGTCGCGGTGAAACTTCGGTTGCGGGTAAGTTCCTTTCCGATCTGCACGCGCACATGCGCGGGGTTGGAGAGAAACGACGGCGTAAGGCCGAAGTAACGCTTGAATGTCCTGCTCAAGTGCGCCAGGTCGGCGAACCCCGTGGCATGGGCTATTTCGGTGAGCGTCGAGCCTGCGCAGAAGAGCTCTGCCGCTTTGCGCATTTTCACCCAGAGCAGATATTCGCGAATTGAACTTCCTGTCGCAGACGCAAAGAGATGCGCGAGGCGGCTCTCCGACAATCCGCAGTAGCGGGCCAGTTGCAGCGGATTCGTGCGCACCGGAACGTGCGTCGAAAGCCAGGAGGCGACCGCGTCGACGCGCGCATCGATCGCTTGCGATCTTGCGGCCAGCGGAAACAGGGCGCACAGAATCTGCTCCGAGCCGGCGCGCATTTGTTCGCAGTCTTGTGGTTGACCCAGCGCCGCTTCGGCGGTTCGGATCACGAGATCGTCGGCGAGTTCCGATAGATCGACGATTTGTCTTCCTTTTAAAACGTGCTTGAGCAGGTGCTGGGAAAAAGCGTTCGTCAGCTCCAGCTGAATACTGTAAAGCCCGGCTTTGCGTGCTTCGATCGAGCGACTGACGTTGGGGGCAACGAGGAGGATCCGCCCCGTGTGGCGCTCCTGCGCGGTCGCGAGCCGCAGCGCATCCCGGGTACAGACTGCTAGAACCATGACTGGGCGCGAAGTCGCCTTCGCCACGAAGTCGGGCGAAGTGTAAATAATGCGATCCGACAAGATCGAAAGAGACGCGACCGTATTGTCCATAAACCGATTCGCCGAACTCGCCGCTGGCCGGAGATCGGACACGCGGCAAAAAGTGCGTCGTTAGTATTTCGAAAGAGTTATTCGAGCTTGCCGAAGCCGCGCAACCAAGGTCTCAAATGCATTTGGCACCGCGCGGGCGCGGAATTCTATCAGGCCGTCACAGAAACAAAAAAAACAAAACGTCGCTTTCGAAAAAGAAGGGTTTCCCCTATGCGAAAGCAGCAGTTTCGTTCAAGTTGCTTCGTCCTGCTGGCCCCCACAATGCGAGCGAGTCGCCAAAGATGCGACCTCGTGCTGGCGACCGGCCGACACCGGAGAATGGTTGGACAAAACTCACACGGCACATCAGCGATAGCAGGGAGATAGGAGACTCAATCATGCGTAACAACGGTCTGGTTACACAGCGCGAGTACGCACTCGCAGACGATGTGACGCTGATGTCGGTCACCGACATTCAGAGCCGCATTCGCTATGCCAATGCAAGTTTCATTGCCGTCAGCGGCTTCGACAAAAGCGAATTGATCGGCGAGCCGCACAACGTCTTGCGGCATCCCGACATGCCACCCGAAGCCTTTGCCGACATGTGGGCGACGCTGCGTGAGGGGATGTCGTGGAGCGCCCTGGTGAAGAACCGGCGCAAGAACGGCGACCATTATTGGGTCCGCGCCAACGCCACGCCGGTCGTGCGCGACGGCAGGCTCGTCGGGTACCTGTCTGTTCGCACGCCGCCGGACCGCAAGGATGTCGAAGTCGCGGACCACTGGTACAAGCGCTTTCGTGAAGGGAAAGCCGGAAGCCGAAAATTCTATCGCGGCCTCATCGTACAGACCGGGCTGTGCGGCTGGACGTCGGCGTTGCAAACGGTGCAGTTGCGTTCGCGAATGAACATCGCACTACTAGTCGCGGGATTGATGCTCTTGTTGAGCGGCTATGGGCTCGGGCTTCGCGGCGGCGCGCTTGCCGGCCTGGGGGCGTCAATCCTGGTCAGTCTGTCGCTCGCAGCATGGTGGCTGGCGGCGCAGGTGTCGCGCCCAATCGAACAGGTGCTGCGACAGGCGCTCCGGGTCGCGGCGGGCCAGCCAAGCGAGGATTTGAGGCTCAACCGCATCGACGAAATCGGGATGTTGGCCCGCGCCGTCGCGCAAGCTGGTCTGAACCTGCGTTCCCTCACCGATGACATCGGCGAACAGATAGCGGGCTTGCAGACGACGAGCGACGAAATGGTGCAAGGAAGCCTCGATCTGAGCGCTCGCAGCGAGGAAGCCGCGGCGAGTCTACAGCAGACGGCGGCAGCGATGGAGGAAATGAGGACCACCGTCGGCAACAACGCTCAAACGGCCAATCATGCAAGCACGATCGCCGGCGCGACGAGTCATTCGGCGACGCGCGGCGGCGAGACGATGCGTCACGTTATCGACACCATGGCAACGATCATGTCGTCCGGGCGCAGAATCGGCGAAATCGTGGGCGTGATCGACACCATCGCCTTTCAGACCAACATCCTCGCACTGAATGCAGCAGTCGAGGCTGCCCGTGCCGGTGAAGCCGGTCGTGGCTTCGCGGTGGTCGCAGGCGAGGTGCGCACACTCGCTCAGCGCTGCGCCCAGTCCGCGAAGGAAATCAAGGCATTGATCAACGAAAGCGTCGAGAAAATCGAAGCAGGCAGCGGACTGGTCGATCGTGCAGGTGAAGCGATCGACGGAATCACTGCCGACGTCGCGCGCGTTGCGTCGATGATCGACGAAATCAGCTCTGCTACAAGCGAGCAGTCCAGTTCCATCGGCGAGGTCAATCTCGCTATCGCGCAGCTCGACCTGACGACGCAACACAACGCGGCGCTGGTCGGTCAATCGGCTGCCGCGGCAGAGAGTCTGCGGGACCGCGCTCAGCGCTTGCGTGAGGCAATGGCTGCGTTCGTATAGTCTCTGGCCGGTTACATCGCTTTCGGCCCCGCGGCCGGGGCGATGCAAGGGTCAATGGCCGACATCAGGCCGCTCATCCGAAAGCCGGTGCTCCGAGTCGCCGCAAGCACTTCTGGAGCCCGCGAATCTCCATTTTTCGATGCCTGCCCGCAAGGGTGCGGGCCGTCTGGCCACGCACTCGCGAACCAGGCGGGTGCAGATCGAGGCTCTATACACTCCCGTCGAAAACTCGCATGTGCCGACATCAGAGGCGCCTGAATTAACGATGTAAACGTGAAATCATTGAACAATGAATTTGTAATTAATGAGTATTTGCACCATTACGATGATTGACGGGAAAGCGCTCGAACCACATTGGTGCCGGCATTCGCAATAAGAGAGCAAATGTCTAAAAATGATATTGCTCTATCAAAAAAAGTTTTCTCACCCGCATTTTTTTTTGCTATCTTCGATCCGCTTCAACAAAACTGAAACATAGAGCGGACCCCCCGAAACCCTTTTGGGGATCCGGGCGGATGGCAATGACGGAGAGTTGGCCGGGTGGGCGTCGGCGCGAAATCCATTGCTTTAGCACAACTATCAATCATTGATAAGCAAAGAAGCATTGCGCGTTCATGAGCGGCTCGAAATTTGCCGCGTGGACTTTATTTTGTAATTCGTAGTGCGAATGTAATTTCGCATCAAGTGGGTTTCGGTCACGTGGACTTGTGGTCATGACGTGACGAGGGTTTTCTGCGGCAGGATTGGGGCGTACTGCGCCGAGGGAGCGAAGGTGGTGATGAAAGTGCAAGTGGGAGCGCCAGTTGCAGGCGTGCGGTCGGGCGGACCAGGCCGCCCACGCGAATTCGGGCGTAAGCATCAGAATCCTGTGCGTCGCTACGGCGGAATTGGCGCGGTAATCGTTTTGCACATTGCGCTCATCTACGCGTTGGTCAATGGTCTTGCAAACAAGGTCGTGCAGGTGATCCAGCATCCGATCGAAACGAAGATCATCCAGCCCGTGGCACCCCCACCGCCACCGCCGCTGCCTACCGTGCAACTGCCGCCGCCGAAGTTCGCGCCGCCGCCGCCGCCGTTCGTGCCACCGCCGGAAGTACCGGTGCAGGCGCCACCGCAGCAATCGATCGTGCATCAGGCTGCGCCCGTGGTCAGCGCACCCGTCACCGCGCCGCCTGCGCCGCCCGCCCCCGCTGTACAGGCGAAGCCGGTAAGCCACGAAGTGGGCGTCGTGTGTCCAAACTCGGATGAGATCCGTTCGTCGATCCGCTATCCGAAGGAGGCACAGGACAACGGCGTGACTGGCGACGTGCTCATCGAATTCGTGGTGGATCCACAAGGACACGTTACGAATGAGCGAGTGGCGCAGTCGGCCAACGACGACAGTCTGGATGCGGCTGCATTCAACGCAGTGAAGAGGTTCAACTGCATATCGCAAGGCCAGCCGGTACGCGTGCAGGTTCCGTTCTCATTCAGTCTTAACTGACGCGCGGACTGCAAGCATCGGGTGGCGAGTCACTACCCGGATTTTTAGACGTTCAACGGATGTATTGGAGCAGGCATGAAAAAGCGTTCGTACGCCGCACTCGCGGCAAGCATGTTGATCGCCGTAGCCACGGTCGATACCTTTGTCGCACCGCAGCTCGCCAACGCGCAGGCTAGTGCCACCACGGCCGTCGCGTCAGCGACCGCCACAGCGGCCGACGCCGCGCCATCACCCGCCGCGAGTGCGGACCAGCCCGCGCCGCCCCCGGCACCGGCCACCTCGCAGACGGTCACGAACCCGTACGGCCTCGGCGCGCTCTGGAAGAACGGCGACTTCGTCGCTCGCTTTGTGCTGTTGCTGCTCGTGGTGATGTCGATGGGCAGCTGGTACATCATGATCACCAAGTTCTTCGAGCAGTTCCGCGCCAACCGTCGTGCGAAGAGCGCAGACGAGCAGCTCTGGAGCGCGCCGTCGCTCGCAGAAGGCGCAAAGCAGCTCGAGGAGTCGTCGCCGTTCCGGTTCATCGCGGAAACCGCGATCGAGGCTGGCGAGCATCACGACGAAGCGCTGCTCGAAGCGGTCGATCGAAACACGTGGATCGACGTTTCGGTCGAGCGCGCGATCACCAACGTGTCGAACCGCCTGCAGGACGGCCTGGCATTCCTCGGCACCGTGGGCTCGACCGCGCCGTTTGTCGGTCTGTTCGGTACGGTGTGGGGCATCTATCACGCGCTGACGGCCATCGGTATTGCAGGTCAGGCTTCGATCGACAAAGTCGCGGGCCCGGTCGGCGAAGCGCTCATCATGACTGCCATCGGTCTGGGCGTGGCCGTGCCGGCGGTGCTCGGCTACAACTTCCTCGTGCGACGTAACAAGGCGGTGATGGAGCGTGTCCGCGGCTTCGGCGCGCAACTGCATACGGTCCTGCTGGCTGGCGGCAAGCGCGTCGGGCGCACCGCGCCGCGCGCCGCCGTCATGGCCGACTGAGCGAGGGGAACACCATGGCCATGAGCGTTGGAGGCGAGGGCGGTGACGACGAGGTCATCTCGTCCATCAACACGACGCCGCTCGTCGATGTGATGCTGGTGTTGCTGATCATCTTCCTGATCACGATTCCGGTGGTGACGCATACGGTGCAGCTCCAGCTACCGAAGCAGACGGTGGCGCCGCTGCAGACGCAGCCGAAGAGCATCGAGATCGCAGTGAATCGCGATGGCGACTTCTTCTGGTACGAGCAACACGTCGATGCTCCGACGCTGCTGGCACGCCTGAAGACAGCGTCCGTCCAGACGCCGCAGCCGGAAGTGCATATCCGCGGCGACCAGGAGACGCGCTATGAGGCCATCGGGCGCGTGATCACATCGTGCGAGCGCGCGGGAATCGCGAAAGTGTCATTCATTACGGAGCCGCCAGCGCGCGGCGGATAAGGGGCGGTTATGGGTATGAACGTATCGTCGGGCGGCGGCAGCAGCGAACCCGAAGTGATGGTGGACATCAACACCACGCCGCTGATCGACGTGATGCTGGTGTTGCTGATCATGCTGATCATCACCATTCCGATCCAGATGCACGCGGTCAAGATGAATCTGCCTGTGGGCAATCCGCCACCGCCGGCCGTGCAGCCGGAGGTGGTGCAGATCGACATCGACTTCGACGGCACCATGACCTGGAACGGCACACCGGTGCCCGACCAGGCGACGCTGGAGCGGAAGTTCGCGCAGGTCGCGGCCGAACCGGATCAGGCGGAAATTCACCTGCGTCCGAACCGGCTTGCGCCGTACAAGGACGTGGCCGAAGTAATGGCGGCGGCGCAGCGCGAAGGCGCGACGAAGATCGGCTTGATCGGCAACGAACAGTACATGCAATGAGGAATTTGAAAGCGATGAGCATTCCTTATCGATACAAGAAGGCGGTGGTTGCGCTCGCGGTGACCGGCTTGTCGGCGCTGGCCATGATGCCAACAGCGGCGCAGGCCGCGGACACGCTGCGTCCCGACGTGGCGAAGCCGCTGAACGATGCGCAGAATCTGTACCGCGCGCACCACTACGAGGACGCGCTCAACAAGATTGCACAGGCCGCGGCCGTTCCGAACAAGACGCCGTACGAAACGTACATGGTCGAGGAGATGCGGGGCGCTGCCGCCATGGCGGCGGGCCAGAACGGCGTGGCGGCGCAGGCGTATGAATCGCTGCTCGCGAGCGGGCAGCTCAAGGGCGAGGACGCGCAGCGCACGACGGCGGCGCTCGCGGGCATCTACTTCCAGCAGAAGAACTATGCCCAGGCCATCAAGGTCGCACAGTGCTACCAAAAGGCGGGCGGCAGCGATCCCCAGATGGCCACCCTGCTGGTCGAGTCGTACTATCTCTCGGGCGACTACGTCAGCGCGACGCGCCTGCTGAATGCGAGCGTCGAAGCCCAGGTGCGCGGTGGCCATACGCCGGACGAGGCGCAGTTGCAGCTGCTCGGCACGTGCGCTCAGCATGCAAACGACCAGGAAGCCTACCGCGGCGCGCTAGAAAAGCTCGTGGCCTATCACCCGAAGCAGTCGTATTGGGATGACCTGTTGCACGCGATTCGCAGCAAGCCCGGCTATCTCGGCACACTCGATCTGGACACGTATCGCCTGCGCCGCGCGACGGGTTCACTGTCGAGCGCCAACGACTACATGGAGATGACGCAACTGGCGATCGTTGCGGGCTCCACGGCAGAGGGCAAGCAAATCATCGATCAGGGTTTTGCGTCTGGCGTGCTGGGTCACGATGCCGGGGCCGATCGCGAACGTCGCCTGCAGGCACTAGCGGCGACGCGTGCCAGTGCTGCGCCCGACCCAGCCAATCCCGTCGCACCGTTCGATGCGGCTTTCAATCAGGTGTATGCGGGGCAAGCGAAGCAGGGTCTCGCGACCATGGAATCGCTCATTGAGAAGGGTGGCCTTGATCACCAGGACTTAGCGCGACTTCGCCTCGGCGAGGCTTACTTTGCCTCGGGAGACAAAGCGCGTGCGGTCCAGGCTTTCAAGGCGGTCAAGGGCAACGATGGCAGCGCTGATCTGGCGCAGCTCTGGATACTGGTGGCGTCGAAGCCATGAGCGCCTGAGCGATAAACAAGGGCGTTTCAATATTAGCTGGTTAATTAGGTATACATAATAAATGTTGGATGATCTTTGTCCGGTCGGACTCGGCAGGGGTTGATGTGTCAGAAGTGAAGCAACATGAAGTTTTGGGCAAGCGGCGATGGCAGATGCGGGGAGAAGCCGCTTTTCTCCAGGGAAGGCAAGCGGTCGGCTGTAAATGGAAGAGCCCTGGGCAGGGTGGATCCAGGTAAAAAGTGGCGCGATGCGACAGCGTCGTCAAATCTAATGCGGGGGTTCACGAGACCTTGCTTCGCATAACGAAGTACACGTGACCGACGAGAGAGAAGGGGAAACTGTGAAACAAAGAGCATTGGCTGTGGCCATTCGAAGAATAATCTGGGCTGAACTGGCGTTTTCGGCGGCGTTTTCCGTATCAGCATTTGCGCAGAGTCAGCCCGTGACTAACGGCGGTGCGGCGGTCGCGGCAGATAATGCGACCGCGGCAGCGGCGGCGCCGCAATCGGGCGCGAGCGCGCAAACGGGTGCGGCCAGTACAGGCAGCGCGGCGGCCACGACCGGGAGCAACACAACCGTCAAGCAGATGAAGAAGTTCGAAGTCACCGGTTCGCTGATCCGGCAATCGGACAAGACGGGCTTCCAGCAGGTGCAAACGATCAGTCAGAAGGACATCCAGAACAGCGGCGCAACGACTGTGGCCGACTATTTGCGTACGGTCTCGGCCAACTCCGCCAATAGCTGGAGCGAAGGCCAGGCGGGCAACTTCGCAGCCGGCGCGGCGGGTATCGCCTTGCGCGGCTTGAGCGAGAAGTACACCCTCGTTCTCGTCGACGGTCAGCGCGTTGCACCGTTCGCCTTCTATTCGAACAGCACCGACAGTTTCTTCGACCTCAATACCATCCCGCTTAACGCGATCGATCGCATCGAGATCGTGAAAACCGGCGCCGTGTCGCAATACGGCTCGGACGCCATTGCGGGCGTGGTTAACATCATCACGAAGCACGATTTCCGCGGCCTTCAGTTCGACGGCAGCTACGGCAGTTCGGTGAGCGACGGCGGCGGAAACGGTACGACGAAGTTCGGCGTTCTGGCGGGCTTCGGCGACCTCAATGCGGACCGCTTCAACGTCACCGCATCCGCGAGCGTCTATCACTCGGCGGGCTCGACGCTGGCCGACCGCGACTCCACGGCGGCGCAGGACTTCACGGACAAGCCGGGCGGCCTCTCGCTGCTCGCGCCGTCCTATTGGCAAACAGGTCCCAACACGGCGCAGGCATTGAGCGGGTGCCCATACGGCGGCTCCGTCCACCCGGCCGGCAGCAATTTCCTGGGCGCGGCTGCGGGGCTGGGCGGCACGGTGTGCGCCTTCAACACCGCCAACGGCATGTCGATCGCACCGGAGACGACGCGCGCGAGCGTGAAGGTCCACGCTGACTTCAAGGTCGACGATACGACGACTGCCTTTGCCGATCTGTGGGAAAGCTACAACCAGACGACCACGAACGACGGTCTCTGGAACAACATCGTCGGCAGCCCGCAAACGCCGACGCTGACCTATACACCGGGCGTCGGTCTGACGCCGTTCAACAACGTCGTCCCGGCAAGCAATCGGTACAACCCGTATGGCGTGGCGACGCCGCTCACCTATTCGTTCCCGAATACCGTGGCAGAAGAGACGTACGCGAACTTTTGGCGCGCGTCCACGGGCATTCGCGGTTCGTTCACTGTGCCGAAGTATGGGGACTGGGACTGGTCGACTTCGTACAGCCACTCTCAGAGCAACGTCTCGAACACCTACACGAACCAGCTCAACACAGCGGCGCTCAATAACATCTACCAGAACGGCACGTTCAACTTCGCCAATCCGTCCTCTACGCCGAATGGCTTGAACGGCCTGTACATGGATGCGAACAACCAGGGCATTTCGAAGCTCGATACGGTTGACGCGACGCTGGCCACGCCGAACCTGTACCATCTGCCCACGGGCGATATCGGTGTCGGCTTCGGCGCGCAGTTCCTGCACCAGAGCGAAGTCATCAACCCGGGCGCAGAGTTTTCCCAAGGCCTCGTGGCGAACCCGATGCTGCAGACCGTCAACGGCCAGCGCAATGTCGCGGCGGTGTACTACCAGGTCGATGTGCCCATCATCCACAACCTGACGTTCAGTCAGTCGGGCCGATACGACCACTATAGCGACTTCGGGGGCGCGTTCTCGCCACGCTTCGCGCTGCGCTACCAGCCCGTCAAGGAGCTGACGATGTACGGCTCCTATAACCGCGGCTTCCGCGCACCGACATTCGTCGAGAACAGCACTTCGCAGACGCTCGGTATCCAGCAGTCGGCCACCGGTACGGTTACCACGATCACCGAGGGCAATCCGAACTTGCAGCCGGAGCGCACGCGCAACATCAACCTAGGCTTCCAGACGTCGCCGACGCGCACGACCGATTTCGGCTTCGACTGGTACAAGATCCGTGTCGATCACGTCATCGGCGAGGCGGCTTCGCCGTCGCAGGTCGTGACGAATGCACAAGGCCAGGTGGTTTATGAAGTTTTCCCGTACGAGAACCTCGGCTACCTCGACACGAACGGCTTCGAAGGCACCTTCCGTCAGTCGTTGCCGACGAAGGCCGGCACGTTCACGCTGTCGGCCGACTGGGCGTACGTGAAGGACTTCACGCTGGGGCAGTCCACGGGCCCGATCAACGGTGCGGGCAACAACTACACGATCACGCAGCCGTTCGGCGGCAGCTTCCCGCGCTGGAAAGGCAATACGACGATCGACTGGGCATATCACGGCTGGAACGCGGCGCTCACGTGGCAGTTCACTGGCCCGTATGCGCAGACGTTGTCGGTGGCGGCGCCCACGCCCGTCGCCGACAAGGTGGGCTCGTACAGCCAGTTCAACTTGATGGTCACCTACACGGGCATCAAGCACTGGACGATCTACGGTGGCGTCAACAACATCTTCAACCGCACGCCTCCGTTCGATCCGATCTTTGCCAGCAGTGCGCTCGACCAGACTGGCTACGACACGTCGCTGTACAACTATATCGGCCGTTTCGCGCAGATCGGAGCGACGTACAAGTTCTGAGCATTCGGCGCGATGTAGTGAGTAGTTGGTGGGGCAGGCTGCTTTGGCCGCCTGCCTCGAATATTTCCCGTAGTGGCGAGCGACGGCGGCAGACTCCCACCACGTCGGACAGACGAACCGTGCATCGGCCACACACCGGTGTACGTCCTCATGCAGACGGACGATGAGAATGAAGAAGTTGAGCTTGTCACGATTGTCGCCGCATTGGTCAGGTGCTGCGTCCGCAATGGCCCTGGCAGTTGGCGTCGGCATGCTTGCGACGCCACTGGCGCACGCGGCTACGGCGCTCGCGCAGTACGACCAGCCGAAGTATGCTTCCGGCTTCACCCATTTCGAGTACGCGGACCCTGATGCGCCGTCGAACGGCGTCCTGAGCTTCGAAAACTACAATGAATTTCAAAGCTACGATTCGCTGAACCCCTTCCTTGTGCGAGGTGCCCCCGCGCCGGACATCCAGAATCTGATGTTCGACACGCTAATGCAACGCAGCTGGGATGAACTGGCCTCCGAATACCCGCTGATCGCCGATAACGTTGAGGTCGCGGCAGACCTCTCGTCTGCGACGTTCCATATCAATCCGGCTGCGCGCTTTTCGAACGGCGATCCGATAACCGCGGCCGACGTCAAATATTCGTTCGACACGCTCACGAGCCCTCAGGCTTCGCCGCTCTTCAATGCGCAGTTTTCGGTGATAAAAAACGCGGTCGTGATGAACCCTTCGACGATCCGGTTCGAGTTCCGTCGTGCGGAGCGCGATGCGCCGCTCATTGCAGGCGACTTGCCCATTTTCTCGCCGAAGTGGGGAATGAAACCCGACGGCACGCGTATTCCGTTCGACCAGCTTTCGAACGTACCACCCATCGCGAGCGGTGCCTATCTGATCGCCGAACGCAAGAACGACAAGCAGATTGCGTATCGCCGCAACCCTGCGTACTGGGCGGTCAACCTGCCCACGCGCCGCGGCATGTACCACTTCGAGCGCATCACGTTCAAGCTCTACCTCGACCTGTACACGCAGCTCGAAGCGTTCAAGGCCGGCGACGCCGATGTGCATGTGGAAGACAGCGCGACGCAGTGGGCACGCAAGTACGTGGGCAAGAACTTCCGTAACGGTATGCTGAAGCAGACCAATTTCCCGGACGGTCCGGCACAGATGCAGGGCATGCTTTTCAACCTGCGCAAGCCGATGTTTCAGGACGTGCGCGTACGCCATGCGCTTTCTCTCGCGTTCGACTACGACTGGATGAACCGCATGATGTTCTATGGTCAGTACCTGCGCCTGCACAGCTATTTCGAGGCGAGCCCTTTCGGTGCGACCGACATGCCGGGCGAGAAGGAGTTGAAGCTGCTCGAACCGTGGCGCGCGAGCCTGCAGCCGGAAGTGTTCGGGCCGATGATCAAGCAGCCTACGACGCTGCCGCCCGATTCGTTACGCGCCAATCTGCGCGAGGCGCGCGATCTGCTTGCGCAGGCCGGGTGGCATTATCGTGACGGCGCGCTGCGCAATGCCGAGGGCGAGCCCATGAGCATCGAAATCCTCGACGACCAGCCTGGCATGGATCGTGTGATCCTCCCTTATACGCAGGCACTGGCGACGCTGGGCATCAATTCGCATCTGCGCGAAATCGACAGTGCGCTGTACCAGAAGCGCCTGGACAACTTCGACTACGACATGACCACCTGGCTCTACAGCCCGGTGACGATTCCCGGCGCGGAGCTTGCACGTCGCTTTGGTAGCGCAGCTGCCTCGGAGGTGGGCTCGGAGAACTATCCGGGCGTGCGCTCGCAGGTCGTCGACGCGCTCGTGAAGGCAGTGCAGGCCGCGAACACGCTCGACGACCTCGAAGCGGCCACACGTGCTCTGGATCGTGTGCTGATGAACGAGTACTACCTCGTGACGGAGTACTACGCTCCCAACGCGCGCATCGCATACAAGACGTCGCTCGGCTTTCCGTCCGTCGTACCCGTATCGTTCGAGGCCCAGGACTGGATCGTCGACTACTGGTATCGCAAGCCGCAAAACGCGCTGGTCGCCCAGACCGCGCAAGCGGCTCCCCACTGAGGAGCACCATGTTCGCCTACATTTTTCGACGTCTATTGCTGATGGTGCCGACGCTGATCGGCGTCGTCACGCTCACGTTCGTCGTCACGCAGTTCGTGCCGGGTGGCCCGGTCGAGCAGATCATGGCGCAACTGCGCCATGGCAATGCGCGGGGCGGCGAGACCGGGGCAGGAGGTGGCGGCTATCACGGCAGCCAGGGCGTGGATCCGCAACAGATCGAGCAGATCAAGAAGGAGTTCGGCTTCGACAAGCCGCCGCTCACGCGCTACTTCATGATGCTCAAGAACTACGCCACGTTCGATCTGGGACAGTCGTACTACCAGCACGACAGCGTCTGGAACGTAATTCGGTCGAAGTTGCCGGTTTCCATCACGCTCGGCTTGTGGACGGTACTGCTAACTTACGTGATATCCGTGCCGCTCGGCATCGCCAAGGCCGTGCGCAACGGGTCGCGATTCGACACCGTCACAAGCGTACTCGTGCTCTCTGGCTATGCGGTACCGGGGTTCGTGCTCGGCGTGCTCCTACTGATGCTGTTCGGTGGTGGCACATTCTGGCAGGTGTTCCCCATGCGAGGTCTCACGTCCGACAACTTCGCGGACCTGAGCCTCGCGGGTAAGGTGCTCGACTACCTCTGGCACATCGTCCTGCCGGTTACGGCCTCTGTGGTCGGCAACTTCGCGATCGTCACGATCCTCACGAAGAATACCTTCCTCGAAGAGATCGGCCGTCAGTACGTGCTGACCGCGCGGGCAAAGGGCGCGCCCGAGCGCGACGTGCTGTGGAAGCACGTATTGCGCAACGCTGCCATTCCGCTCGTCACGGGCCTGCCCGCCGCATTCGTGGGCGCTTTTCTGAACGGCAACCTGCTGATCGAAACGCTGTTCTCATTGGACGGCATGGGCCAACTGTCTTACGACTCGGTTATCCGCCGCGATTACCCCGTCGTGCTTGGCTCGCTGTTCCTGTTCACGCTGATTGGCCTCGTAACCAAACTCATTGCTGACGTCTGCTATGTCCTCGTCGACCCCCGCATCCAGTTCCACCGCCTGGACCGCTGATTCCGCGGCCGTTCCGCACGCGCCATCGGTCTCGCCATGGCGCCGCACGTGGCGCCGATTTCGCGCGCAGCCGCTCGGCTACTGGAGTCTTATCATCTTCGTCACGCTGTTTGCGATCAGCATGCTCGGCGAAGAGCTCGCAAATGACCGGCCGCTCGTCGTGCGTTACGACGGTCAATACTACTTCCCGATCGTCAAGGACTATCCGGAGACGATTTTCGGTGGCGACTTCCCGGCGAGGACTAACTATCTCGACCCGTATATTCGGCAACGGCTGGAGTCGAACGGCAATTTTGCAATCTATCCGGCCAATCATTTTCATTACGACACGATCGACTACTTCGCGGCGCGACCGTATCCGTCCGCGCCCTCGGCGACAAACTGGCTTGGGACCGATCAGTTCGGCCGCGACGTGCTTTCGCGATTGCTCTACGGCTTCCGGCTTTCGGTGCTGATGGCCCTGGCGCTAACGGTTTCCGGCGTCGCATTGGGCGTGTTGACGGGCGCGGTGCAGGGCTTTCATGGAGGACGCACCGATCTCATCGGGCAACGGCTCATCGAAATCTGGAGTTCGATGCCGGACCTCTATCTGCTCATTATCTTCGCCTCGATCTTCGAGCCTACGCTTTGGTTGCTGTTTATCCTGCTTTCAATGTTTGGATGGCTTGTACTTTCCGATTACGTACGCGCTGAGTTCCTGCGCAACCGCTCGCTAGACTACGTGAAGGCGGCGCGAACGATGGGCCTCTCGAACTGGCAGATCATGTGGCGCCACGTCCTGCCCAACAGCCTGACGCCGGTCATCACGTTCCTGCCTTTTCGCATGAGTGCGGCCATTCTCTCGCTCACGAGTCTCGACTTCCTCGGGCTGGGCGTGCCGCCACCTACGCCGAGCCTTGGCGAGCTGCTGCAAGAGGGCAAGAACAATCTCGAAGCGTGGTGGATCTCGCTTTCGGCTTTCGCGGCGCTCGTGATTACGCTGCTGTTGCTGACGTTCATGGGCGACGCACTGCGTAACGCACTCGATACGCGTACGCGTGGCTCGGCATTCGGCGGAGGTAAATAATGAATCGTCCTTTGCTGGATATTGAGCGTTTTAGCGTGCGCTTCGGCGAGAAAGTGGCCGTGCGCCAACTAAGTCTTTCGATAGCACGCGGCGAACGCGTGGCGCTCGTCGGGGAGTCGGGCTCGGGCAAGAGCGTGACTGCATTGTCGATCCTTGGCCTCGTCGAGCGTGCGCGGTTCACGGGACGTATGCTGTTCGACGGCGAGGATCTGCTGCAGAAGACCGAGCAGCAGATGCGCGGCGTTCGCGGAGCCGATATTGCCATGGTCTTTCAGGAGCCGATGACTGCCCTGAATCCGCTATACACGGTAGGCAAGCAAATTGCAGAAAGCCTGCGCCTCCACGAAGGTCTGAGCGCTGGCGCAGCGCGGGAGCGCGGTATCGACCTGCTGCGGCGGACCGGCATTCCCGAGCCGGAGCGCCGCATCGACAGCTTTCCACACCAGCTGTCTGGCGGACAGCGCCAGCGTGCGATGATCGCGATGGCGCTCGCGTGCCGCCCGCGCCTGCTGCTCGCCGACGAGCCCACGACGGCACTTGACGTGACCGTGCGCCAGCAGATTGTCGATCTGCTGATCGACCTGCAGGAGCAGGAGGCGGCAGCACGGGGCATGGCGATATTGCTCATCACGCATGACCTGAATCTCGTGCGGCGCTTTGCGCAGCGCGTTGCGGTGATGGAAAAGGGCGTACTCGTCGAAACGAACACGACCGCGGCGCTGTTCTCGAGCCCCCAGCATCCCTACACCCAACGCCTGCTTGATAGCGAGCCGCGTCGCGAAGTGGCTCCGGTCGCGGTGGATGCGCCGCCCATTCTCGAAGTGAAGGGCCTCGCAGTGGACTACCGCACGGCGTCGAAGGGCTGGCGCTCGGTGTTCGGCAGCTCGACGTTCCGTGCCTTGCACGAAGCGGACCTGAGTCTGCGGTGTGGTGAAACGCTCGGTATCGTCGGCGAGTCGGGCTCGGGCAAATCGACGCTCGCGGCCACCGTGCTCGGGCTGAAAAGCGCGGCGGCGGGCGAGATCCGCATCGACGGGATCGCGCTCTCGGCGCAACGCAAGGCGAGCGCGCGCCGCGCACTGTACTCGCGTATGCAGGTGGTGTTCCAGGATCCATTCGGCTCGCTTTCCCCGCGCATGACGATTGAGCAGATAGTCGGGGAGGGGCTGGCCGTGCACAGACCGGAGGTTGACGGACCGGCGCGGCGCATGCGTATCGCATCGCTGCTCGAAGAAGTGGGTCTGCAAGCCGATTCGATGCAGCGATACCCCCACGAATTTTCGGGCGGCCAGCGCCAGCGCATCGCCATTGCGCGCGCGCTGGCAGTCGAGCCGGAACTGATTGTGCTCGATGAGCCGACCAGCGCGCTCGACGTCTCGATTCAGAAGCAGGTGCTCGCGCTACTGACGAACTTGCAGAAGAAGTACAAGCTAAGTTATCTGTTCATCACGCATGATCTGGCCGTCATGCGCGCGATGGCACATCGCGTGATCGTGATGAAAGCGGGCCGTATCGTCGAGCAGGGTGACACGCTCGACGTGCTGCACGCGCCGTCACATCCTTACACTCAATCGCTGCTGGCGTCGTCGATGCTGCACGAGCCGACAGCGCTACAGGAGAAGTTCGCATGATCGAAGAGCGTTGGGTGCAAGGCGCGCGCACGCTGAAGAGTAGCGCCGATTTCTGGTCGCTGCGCATGGTGGACGAACTTGTCGAGGACCACGTGGTGCGCAACGACATCGCGCAGCCGCTGCGTGTGGTGCGCGAGCGCGGCGCAATGCTGACTGCCTGGGCCGGTGCTGGCGCCGGCTATGCGGCTACCGCCGATCTCAGTGCCGAGGGTCTCCAGCGTGCACTCGAAATCGCCACGGCGCGGGCGTTTGCCTGTGCGCAAGTCTCGTTGATCGATCACCGCCGCATTGCTCGGCCTGTTGCGAGCGGTAGCTATGCTTCGCCGAATGTCGACGTGCCGCTTCCCACCCGCCGTGAGTGGCTCGCCCAGCTCGCGCACGAGTGTGCGTCGGCGAACCTCGACGCGCGCATCGTCGAGCGCGTGGCGAGCATGCATGTTGTACACGCGGATCAACTCTATCTCACGAGCGACGGCGTGCGCATCGAGCAGCGCTTTCGCTACCTCATGCCAGGACTGAGCGTGGCCGCACATGCCAACGGCGACACGCAGGTGCGAACGCTTGCCGGTGACCACGGCGCGCTCGGGCAGGGAGGTCTCGAGATACTCGCACGGCACCGCTTCAATGGGGCCGGCGCCCGTGTGGCGGACGAGGCGCTGCAACTGCTCGCGGCACCGAACTGCCCCTCGGGCACGCGCGACTTGCTGCTGATGCCCGACCAGATGATGTTGCAGATTCACGAATCGATCGGTCATCCACTCGAACTTGACCGAATTCTTGGCGACGAGCGCAACTTCGCTGGCTGGAGCTTCGTGAAACCGGAGATGTTCGGCAGCTATCAGTACGGCTCCCCGTTGCTGAACGTGACGTTCGACCCCGAGCTGCGCGAAGAAGCCGCTACGTATGCGTTCGACGACGAAGGCAGTTCGGCGAGCAAGCAATACCTGATCCGCAACGGCGTGCTGGAGCGGCCGCTCGGTGGGGCACTCTCGCAGCAGCGCGCTGGGCTGCCAGGGGTCGCGAACTCGCGCGCGGCCAACTGGAATCGCCCGCCTATCGACCGCATGGCGAACCTGAACATCGAGCCCGGTACAGAGACGCTCGCCGCGATGATCGCAAACATCGAAAACGGCGTTCTAATGACTTCGAATACGTCCTGGTCAATTGACGACCATCGTAACAAGTTCCAGTTCGGTTGCGAATATGGCAGGCTCATCGAGAACGGCAAGCTCACGCAGGTCGTTAAGCGGCCTAATTATCGCGGCATCTCGGCGAGCTTCTGGCGCAGTCTCGTTGCCGTAGGCGATGCGAGTACCCGGGAAGTCTACGGCACGCCGTATTGCGGGAAGGGAGAGCCTGCGCAGGTGATTCGTGTGGGGCACGCGTCACCCGCGTGCGTCTTTAGCAACGTAGACGTATTCGGAGGCGCCTGATGAGCGAAACCCTCTTTGCGAGCGAGCGCGTGGCGGTGGATTGGCACACGCATTTCATGATGCTCGCTGATGCGGTCGACCGGTTGTTGGTGGCTGGTGAAACGGCGCTCATTTCTTTTGCCGGGGAGC
Source organism: Paraburkholderia flagellata (assembly GCF_021390645.1). Classification (GTDB taxonomy): domain Bacteria; phylum Pseudomonadota; class Gammaproteobacteria; order Burkholderiales; family Burkholderiaceae; genus Paraburkholderia; species Paraburkholderia flagellata. The sequence goes on along the minus strand of NZ_JAJEJT010000006.1, from coordinate 121,855 downwards.
AGTCGGACTTCATTCGCTTCAACGGCGGCAAGGTCCGGCAGATGGGCCTGGTCTCGCAGGGCAAGCTCACGCTCCGGCTAATCGATGGCGCGCGCCAGGCGTATTCCACGCTCGACATCTGCGGTAACGCCGACCAGGACCTTCGCGATGTGGGCACGACGTTGGAGACGCTTCGCTCGGGCCTGCGTGATGCACCTGATGATCCGCACCTGCTCTACGACACGACACCGTGGCAGCGTTCGACGCGGCGCACCGGACGGCTGCGCGATCCGCATGCCCTCATCCATGTGGTGGCCGAATGCGCGCGAGGGCTCGATTTCGTGGGCTTCTACGCGGGTGGCATGCTCGCGCGTGGCTTCGCCTCGAGCTGCGGCAGCCGTGGCTGGCACGAAGTCGAGAATTTCTGCTTCAGCTGGTCGCTCTATCATCCGGGCGGCCGCGCAATCAAGACGACCTATGCGGGCGAGACCTGGGACGACGCGAAGTTTGCCAGCAAGGTGCAGGAGGCGGCTGCGCGCTTGCCCGTGCTAGCGCTCGCACCGCGAGCGCTCGGGCCGGGCCGCTACCGTGCATGGCTCGCGCCAGCGGCGCTCGAAGAGCTGCTGGGCGTTACTGCGTGGGGCGGCTTTTCGGCGCGCGCGCAGGCGACGTCGCAGAGCCCGCTTTACCGGCTGCATGGCGGCGAGCTTTCGCTCGACGCGCGCGTCTCGATCACTGAAGACCTCGATCTTGGCATTACACCTGTCTTCAACGACGACGGTTATTTGCGCGAAGGCGTGCCGCTCGTGCGTGAGGGGAGGAGCGTCGCGCAATTGACGAACGCCCGGACGGGGCGTGAGTACGGCCTGATACCCAACGGTGCGCTGGCGAGCGAGGCGCCGTCGTCGCTATCGATGCCGGGCGGCGACCTCGCGGATGCGGATGTACTCGCGGCGCTTGGCACAGGTCTCTATGTCGGCAACCTGTGGTACGTGAACTTCTCGGACCGTATGAACTGCCGCCTGACAGGCATGACGCGTTTTGCGACGTTCTGGGTGGAAGAGGGGCGTGTCGTTGCACCGGTAGACGCCATGCGCTTCGACGACAGTCTGTACGGCCTGCTGGGCGAGCGCCTCGAGCGTCTGGGTGCGCAGCCCGAGCTGCGCCTGTCCGAAGACACATGGGGCCAACGCGCGACGGGCGGCATGCAACTGCCGGGGGTGCTAGTGAAGTCGTTTGAACTGACGCTGTAGCGCCTGTTCTTCCCTGACGATTCAAACACGAAGGAAACAACAATGCAGTCGAGCTTACCCGAGGGGCTCGTCGTGCGCGCATTGCGCCTCGGCGATGCCGAAGCGTTGCATGCGCTGCGGCTCAGTCCGGCGATAGTTCGGGGCAATGCGGACGCACCTTATAGTTCGGTCGCGCAGACGCGCGAGTGGATCGCGAGCGTGGTGTCGCCTGCTGTCGTCATTGGCGCGTGGGTGGGCGAGACAATAGTGGGGGAGGCTGAACTGCATCCGCAGAAGCTGCGCCGCGCTCACGTCTGCGCGATCGGCATCAGCGTGCACGACGATTGGCAGCGTCGCGGCGTCGGAACGTTTCTCATGGGGCAGATCCTCGAGTTTGCGGACAACTGGCTCGGCCTACGGCGGCTCGAGCTTCACGTCTACACCGACAATGCCGCCGCGATCGCGTTCTACCAAAAGTGCGGTTTCGAAATCGAGGCGCGTTTGCGCGGCTCAGTATTGCGCGACGGAGTGCTCGCCGACTTCTTCTTGATGGCACGCCTGCGCGATCCGCTTCCCCTCGCCCCGGAGTGATGCCCATGCACGTCCCGACACCATCGCCTGCGTTCAGGTCACCCGGTACTATTCGCGTGCGCAATTGTGAACCAGCCGATTTCGACGCGATCGCCGACTTGATGAACCAGCCAGGCGTTCGCCATGGCACGCTTTTGAGCGGTTGGCGCACCCCCGAATCCGTGCGCACGTGGTACGAGAATCGGCCGCCCGGCTGCATTACGATCTGCGCCGAAATCGACGGACGCGTGGTCGGCCAATCGCATCTCGAAGTCGCGAAGCCGCGCCGCTCACATTGCGCTTCGGTAGGCTTCGGCGTGCACGACGCCTGGCAGCGGCGCGGCGTGGGCAGCGCGCTGATGGCGGCGATCGTCGCCTGCGCCGACCAGTCGCTGGGCCTGCGCAGGCTCGAACTCGAAGTGTTCGCCGACAACGAGGCCGCGATCGCGCTCTATCGCAAGTTCGGCTTCGTCGTAGAGGGCCGCTCGCGTGGCGCCGCGATGCGCTCCGGCATGCTTGCCGATACGCTTCATATGGCGCGCTACGCGGAAGCACCACCGTTCGCTTCCCCCCTGGTCCCGTAACCGTACCGACAAGCGCGTGCCCTTCTTTTTCATCGACAGGCCGGTCTTCGCATGGGTCATCGCGCTCGCGGTAATGGTGGCGGGCGTGCTCGCGATCCCCATGCTGCCGGTCGCGCAGTATCCGCAGCTCTCGCCGCCGCGTATCGTCATCAGCGCCGAGTATCCGGGCGCGTCGGCGGAGGAGGTGGGTAACAACGTCGCGAGCGTAATCGAGGAGAGCCTCGATGGCGCCGAGGGCCTGCAGTACTACGAAGCGACCAGCGACGCACTGGGGGAACTCGAAATCGACGTGACCTTCACGTCGGACACCAATCCCGACATCGCGCTCGTGGATGTGCAGAACCGTCTGAAGCAGGTCGAGGCGCGGCTGCCACAGCAGGTGGTGCAGCAAGGCATCGACGTGGAGAAGGCGTCGAATACGTTCCTGATGCTCGTCGCGCTCACGTCCATCGATGGCACGCGAGACTCCGCGCAGCTGAGCGACTACCTGAACCGCTTCATCCTGCGCGACCTCAAGCGCGCGCCGGGCGTTGGCGCTGCGGAGCTCTGGGACGCCGACGAGGCCATGCGGGTCTGGCTCGATCCGGTGAAGCTGCGCGAATATGGCCTCACGGCGGCCGAGGTCAACGCGGCCATTGCCGCGCAGAACTCGCCGGTGACGGCGGGCACGCTCGGCAACGCGCCGTTCGTGAATGGGCAGCAGACCACCGAGTCGGTGAGCGTCAAGGGTCAACTCGAAACGCCTGACGAGTTCGGCCAGATCGTGCTGAAGGCGAAGACGGATGGCTCGCTCGTGCGCTTGCGCGACATCGCACGCGTGGAGCTCGGGCGCGCCGACTACTCGTTCTACTCGCGCCTGAACGGCACACCCGCGGCGACCGTGGGCATCCATCTCGGGCCGCGCGGTAACGCGCTGGAGACGTCGAATGCGATCCGGGCGCGCCTCGCTGAACTGTCGAAGCGTCTGCCGCCGGGCGTGGCGATCGAGATTCCATTCGATACCGCGTACTTCGTGCGCGTGGCGATCCACGAAGTGGTGATCGCGCTCATCGAAGCTGTGGTGCTCGTGTTCGCGGTGATGTGGCTGTTCCTGCGCGACCTGCGCGCCACGCTCGTGCCCACGGTGGTGATCCCTGTCACGCTCATGGGCGCATTTGTTGCACTGTTTTTGGCCGGGATGTCCATCAACGTGTTCACGATGTTCGGGCTCGTGCTCGCGATCGGCATACTCGTGGACGATGCCATCGTCGTGGTGGAGAGCGTGCACCGTGTGATGCACGAGCGTGGGCTTGCGCCGCGCGAGGCCACGCGCGCCGCGATGAAGCGCATTGGCGGCGCGATCGTCGGTGTGACGGCGGTGCTCACCGCCGTGTTCGTGCCGATGCTGTTCTTCGACGGCAACGTGGGCGGCATCTACCGGCAGTTCGCGGTGGCGATGATCGCGACCATGCTGTGTTCGTCGTTCATGGCGCTCACGCTCACGCCCGCCCTTTGTGCGAATCTTCTCAGGATGCCGAAGCGGGCGCCACAGCCCGAGCGCGGTTTCGCGGCGCAAGCGGCGCGGGCCTCGCGCGGCTACCGTGCGCTCGTGGCTGCGCTACTGCGGCGCGGTCCGCGCGTGCTCGCGATCTACGCCATCCTGTGCGCAGTGGGGGCGTTCTTGTACTGGGAACTGCCGCAGGGTTTCCTGCCAAGCGAGGACGAAGGGCAGTTGCAGGTGATGATCCAGTTGCCCGCGGGCGCCACGCAGGCGCGCACGCTCGAGGTGGTAAAGCGCGTGGAAGCGATGCTCGGCAAGCAGCAGGCCGTAGGGAACGTGACGAGCGTGGTGGGCTGGAGCTTCGCAGGCAGTGGGCAGAACGTGGCGATGGCGTTCGTCGAGCTCAAGCCGTGGGGCCAGCGCGGCAAGGACGAAACGGACGCGCAGACGCTGCGCGATGCACTCAACGAGCAATTCGGCACCATCCTCGACGGCGACGTCCAGGCTACGCTGCCTTCGGCGGTGCCGGGCATCGGCCACTCCGAGGGCTTTACGTACCGGCTGGAGGATCGCGGGGGCGTCGGCGTTGAGGAGTTGAAGGCCGCGCGTGACCAACTGATCGACGCGGCCGGCAAGAGCCGCGTGGTGGCGCAGGTCCGCTCGGACGACTTGCCCGACGCGCCGCGCGTGGAACTCGACGTCGACCGCGACAAGGCCTACGCGTATGGCGTGTCGTTCGACCGCATCGCGGACGTGCTGGGCAGCACGTTCGGCTCCAGCTACGTCGACGACTTTCCGGCAAGGGGGCGGATGCGCCGCGTGATCGTCGCCGCCGACGCACCCGCGCGGATGGCCGACAGCCAGCTCCTCGACCTGCCTGTGCAGAACACATCCGGCGGGACCGTGGCGATGTCGTCGATTGCGGCCACGCACTGGACGCTCGGCCCTGTGATGCTGAGCCGCTACAACGGTTATCCGTCGCTCGATGTGACGGGGCGCGCGGCGCCGGGTCATAGCTCGGGCGAAGCGATGGCGGAGATGGAGCGCCTCGCGCTCGTTTTGCCCGATGGCGTGTCGGCCGAATGGACCGACGCCGCGTTCGAAGAAGGCCAGGCCGCGCGCCAGACACCGCTCCTCATCGGCCTTTCGCTGCTCGCAGTGTTCATGGTGCTGGCGGCGCTCTACGAGAGCTGGATCGCGCCGCTTTCGGTGATACTGATCGTTCCGCTCGGCGCGCTCGGCGCGGTGAGCGCGATGCTCCTGCGCGCGCTGCCTAACGACATCTATTTCAAGGTGGGTATGGTGACCGTGATCGGCCTAGCGGCGAAGAACGCCATCCTGATCGTGCAGGCCGCGACCGTGCGCCGTACGGGCGGGGTGCCGCTCCGTGCCGCGGTTGTGGGCGCGAGCGTCGAACGCCTGCGGCCTATCGTGATGACCTCGGCCGCGTTCGTGCTGGGCGTGCTGCCGCTCGCGTTCTCGCAGGGCGGCGGCGCGGAAAGCCGGCACTCCATCGGCACGGGAGTCCTCGGCGGCGTGGTTGCGGCGACGCTGCTCGGACTCGTGTTCACACCAGTGCTTTACTACACTGTGGTGTCGCGCGTGGCGGCGACACCTGTGCATCGCGTGCCGCCGCGCCGAAGTGAGAAAACTGCGCAACGGGCGAAAGAGACCGAAACTGAAGCGCCCTGACCGCTACATGCGCACATGCCCGTATGGCCGACGCGCAGCAGTGGGACTGCCCAATGTGCGGGTGGCCGCAGTTCAGAACAGACGCGGCGTGCCCACCCAGAGGAGTACGGTTTCCTGGTCGGACGTATTGCTCCAGGCGTGCGGCACCGTCGATTCATAGTGCGCGCTGTCGCCCGCGCGGACCACAAACGTTTGTCCTTCCAGCGTGAGGGTCACTTCCCCAGAGAGCACATGCAGGAACTCTTCACCTGCGTGCGTGGTAACTTCGCTGGAGCGCTCACCGGGTGGCATGCGCACAAGAATTGCTTCGAGCTGGCGACCGCCGGACGGATTAGTCAGGCGTGCATAAAGGTCAGCAGAATTCGCGAAACCGAAAAACTTCAGATCCGGGCCGCGGCACACGCAGCCCGCTTCGGTGGGCGCATCGACGAAATAGCTTACCGGCACGCCGAGCGCTTTGGCGATGCTCACGAGCGAGGTGATCGAAGGGGTGGCGCGATCGCGCTCTACCTGCGAGAGAAAGGGTTTCGAGAGCTGCGCCGCGGTGGCGATGTCATCGAGCGTACGGCCTTGTCTCTGGCGCAGTCCGCGAATCTTGCTGCCTACGGAAAAGACGTTCAGTGATTCAACGGGTTTCGAAACCATGACGGAATGTTTTGAATATGTTTGAATCCGAAACCCGGACTGGGCAAAAGCCCGATTTTGTCGTGGCACATCGGGTCTCCAATCATTTCCACTGCCCGGGGCGCAGCCTGTTTCTGGCGATTGCAGAGACAAATCGGCCGATAAGCAATGGAATATGCCGATTGCCGCCGGGAATGCAATTCGAATTCCCGGGCGTACGTCGGCGATCATGCCTTGACTCCAGTTGACGGAAGCGCCATTGCACTGGCCTGCCGTCTGCGGCTCATAAACGATAGCATGAAAGCTGCAGCGTACCACTGTTCGACAGCGCGCTAAAAATCACCAATCATTTCCAGCTGCGGATGGTGTTAGAGGGAGCCTCATTGATGACCAGACGTGCGCTCGGGTATCGTTGCGGATCATGCAGGAATACTGAGAGAGAGTAGCGTGCGAGCAGGAGGCTCATGCTGTTTGCTAGCGGTTAATCGTCAGCCATGAGATGCCGGCGGTTCTGTCGCAACAAGACGGTCTGATATGCTGAGGTCATGAAAGCAGAGACGACAGGGACGATGATCAACGGGATGAACGCAGCGCTCAGGCGGGTGCTCAAGCGCTTGCACTATCCGCTGGATGTGATGTTGCTCTGCGTGCGCTGGTCCGTCGCCCACCCACTGAGCCTGCGAAATCTTGAAGAGATGATGTCGGAGCGAGGGCTGTCGGTGGATCATTCGACGGTGCACCGGTGAGCACTGAAGTTGCCGCCGGTGATGGAGAAGCTCTTTTGGCGAAGCAAGCGCCCGGTAGACAAGAGCTGGTGTGGACGAAACGTACATCAAGATCAACGGCCAGTTGCGATACCTGTACCGGGTCGTGGGCAAGGATGGCAATACTGTTGACTTCCTGTTACGGGCTCACCGGGACAAGGTTGCGGCGCGGACACGTCAAGGTTCGTCAGACGAAGTACCGGAACAACATCGTGGAGCAGGATCACAGCGCGATCGAACGTCGAAAGCGATCGATGATGGGAATCAAGAATTTCCGTTGTGCGTGCATTCTGCTCGGAGGCATCGAGCTGATGCACATGATCGACAAAGGACAGATCCAGGATGGCATCGGCAGTGGAAGAATTCTTCAGCGCCGTCTGAGGCATGCTGTCGGCGACGCTAGTATTCCCGTGAGTCGTACGTACGGTTACGTGCCGGGGTGAGCCGACGCATTAACGGAGCCGCTTTTGAGGAAGTGCACATTCAGGTGCACAGGCTCAGGCGACCGCGTCCGGCGTGAAAGGCGCGAAAGCAAAAAGACGCAGCGGTGTTTTCGCTACGGCGCCTTGTATCGTTGCATTCAGGCGCCTTAGGCGCTGGGGCTGAATCTCCAGGTAAGTCATCGACGAGATGGCGGCGCGAGCGTAGTAACTTGAATATGAGCCTGTCGTCCTGGAGATACCAGGAGGGGTTGAGTATTGCCGTCGGCCTCAGCTGACGCATGCCCTGATAGTTTAGGCAGCGAATAAATTGCAGTGAACCTGAGAGCGATTAATCCAATGAATAGGAGGACATCATCTAGCAAGGGCAGCAAGCCCCTCGCGCTGCAGTGCATCGACTCGGAAATCAATCACCTTGAGCGGGTACTACGCCATGCATTAGCCCACGACGTGTTTGGCCGGGCCTACTGGCATGGTCGCATCATGCATCTGAACGCAACCCCGGGCTTGACACCGGAACAGAAACTGCGAATTCAACATTTGTTGGATATCCTTAACGATAATACGCCGTAGTTCGGCGCATGGTTAAATGTGCTATGTGATTTCCCTGGAAGTGAATCGTGCGAAGCGCCGTCTGCCGCGACAAAGTCCGACAATGAGGCCAAGATGCGAAGGTGGCATCCGTCTTCTACGATGCCGGCCCGGGCGTGCGAGTTCAGACGAGGTCCGTGAACAAGGCTGACGCAGCGGACACGTTGGTCGCAGGTCCAATTTTTTCAACTATTTAATGGCGAGCGGAACGTAGGATATGGGCATGAAGAGGACGAAATCGCTCTACCATGGCCGCCGGTATCTGGCGGCGGCCATCGACGAACTTCGATCGGGATGCGTACGGCTGAAGGGCCGAGATCGGCTGTCTGGACGAAGCGGACGTTTGTACGCCCGCATGATCGCACAGGCGAGTGGCCGCAACTGGCTGACCGTACACGCTCGGCTTATTGCACCGTAAGCCATTTATATGCCGACTGCGTGAGGCGGCACGCGGGGGGAGATTGATCCTGATGTAGCCCCACAGGAGGAAATGGCAGCTACCGGGTGCTCAAGCTGCCGCTCATCGCAGTCCGCTACCCGCATTCTGGCCGTCGCCCGAAGTCGCGCATGGCCGTGAGCGACTTTGGCACTCTTAGTTCACGGGAAGACCATCATCCGTACGCCAAGCCAGACGAAGAGCACACCGGAGCAGCGCGTCAGGAAACCGAGGTCGTGGTGAGCTGCAATGCGCTTATGCACAACGTATGCGGTGAACGCGTAGGTCGTATGAACCACTACGATCGTTGACGCGACGGTTAGGTAGATGACGGCAAACTGACCGACGAGAGATTCGTTGGACCGCACAAATTGCGGCACTACGGCCAAAAGAAAGATTAGCGCGTTTGGGTTTGTGCCGGAAACAATGAAGGCTTCACGGAAGATTCCCACCAAGCCCGCCGGCTCGGCACTACGTGCGGCGAGAGAGCGAGGGCGAACTCTGCCAATGAAACATTGACGCACGCCGATCAGGATCAGCCACGCCGCACCTGCGATTCTGATCGCGGGAAAAAGCGCTGGGGTGGCGTTCAGCAATTTTCCTGACCCCGCGACGACGATGACAATCACGATCAGTTGCGCGCAAAGATTTCCTGCCACGGTGCCGGCGATCGCATGATGTCCATATTGCATCGCATTGCGCATGACGAGCAAGACCGCAGGTCCTGGTGAGAGCGTCGTCACGAGCCATGCCATTGCGAATGGCCCCCAGAAGTGAAAAGACACGATAACCTCGCATTCATACTGACGCACAGGGACGATCATGTCGGCCTGCAGGCGAGCACGCTCGCGCTAACGCGGCGTCTTCACGAGCTTGTTGGCCGTGCGGCGAGCACCAACCCCGGCGAAGCCGTGGGAGGCGCAATGTCCGTCGATCGTCCTTCGCGCAAGCGTGCCTGGCAGGTGCTCGTGACTCCCGCGCACCGTGGCACATCGTGGGCAACGCTCACCGGGCGTCATGAGGCTGCGGTCGTGCTGGTCATTGACCCGGAAGCGGAGGAGGCCTCGGTCAGCGAGGTTCTACAGGCGTTATATGGCCTGACGCCTGCAGAAACGAGAGTGGCGGTCACAATTGGGCGCGGCCAGGGGTTGATCGCGACTGCCGACGAACTCGGAGTGTGCCTGTCCACCGCCCGCACGCATCTGCGGCAGGTCTTCGTCAAAACCGACACGCGGCGGCAGGCCGAACTGGTGCGTTTGCTCGATCGCATCACACTCTTGCGACATCACCAAAATGCCTGAACGATTGAACGCAGGTCGGGGCGCAAGCTGCGGTTCGTATATGACATCAAGCTATTCGCGCGGTGGTCGAGGTCTGTACGCCAGATAAAGAAGCTCGAGCTTGGCTGCGCTCGACCCAGAGCGTGTGGAAACGTTTTTTTCCGCTGCTCGAGGTGGACGGCCAAACGGTTTCAGGTTGATACCGCGAGTGAGACCCGTTGCAGACGGTCGAGTCGTCAGCGGCGCGATGGCAGGTGCTCGGAGTCAAACGGCCGCCCGGTACGGCCACTCTCGGACAAGTATTCGGTCTAACCGGTCATCCAACTCGGACTGAACGCTACCCCCGACGAATGGCGCTTCCGCCCGGGGCCTACGTCCAGCAGACGTCCTTGCCGTTGCTTGACTCACCAGCGGGAATGCTGCTTCAGAGACCCGCCGCTCACTCCCGACCGGATCGGCCGCCGTGCGTCCTGAGCGCGCCCGCAGGTGAATTCGAGAGCAGATACAGCATGGCGTCCAGGCCAAGCACATAGCTGTGAACCCCAAGACCGAAGATCACGCCATCCGCGACTGGGGCGATCAAGCACTTGATTCCGCGTGCTTCGACATTCGTCATGTGCACTTCCACGTAGGGCAGCACTGCGCCCTTTACGCAATCGCGCAGCGCATATCCCGCATAGTTGAAGCCCGCAGGGTTCATGACGAGGCCGTCGACACCCTCTTCAACAGCGTGATAGATGCGATTGATCGCTTCTCCCTCGACATTGGTGTAGAAAATCTCCAGCTCGTAACCCTTCCGGCGTGCGTGCTCGTGGAGCATGACGTCAAGTTCGCTCGCCGTCGTCTTGCCGTATATCTCAGGTTCACGGTTGCCCAGGTGAATCATGTTCGCGCCCTGTATCAGCAGAATTCGCCACATGGTGACTGCTCCTTCTCTGATCCGGTGAGATGTCCTGGATACGATTGACGCACTGGTGAGACAAGTCTAGACGAGACCGCGCGAAAGCTGTCATCGCGCAGCGACTGTGTATCGTTGCTTGCCCACCGGGCGATTCAGGAGGCAGCACGATTGTCACTAAAATGTCACAATGCGGCGCCTGCGGACCTGGTCCGGCGAGAACAAACCAACGCGCTGATCCCAGGCTGGAACATCATGTACGCGGCCTAAACCGTCGACTAAACGTTCACAAACATTTTAGAAAATGCGAATCTTGGCACCTATGGCACGGTGTTGCGTCGGTTTGGATTTTCAGGTTTTGTTATATTTCAACGGGGAAGGCGGCCGAGTTATCCACAGGATATGGCCGTTTTAACAAGTTCCCCGTTGCGCATCGCCAACCGGGACTGTTGTTGCGCCGAGTATTACCAGACGACGCAACACGATACTCACCAAGAGCGATCAATGACGGCCGTCGTGTTGCGCACGATCTAGCTGGTTTGCGATCTGGGGCCGACGCCGAGTTGCCACAGCATGTCGATGTTTTTCAGGTACAGGGCAACTTTCTCGGGCGGAGCGTGGATGATCGCATGCCCATCTTCACCAACGCCGGCCACGTGTGCGGTCCACGGGTCTTCCAGGCATTGGCACATGTCGCTGATGTCGTCGCGATACTGCTGCAGCTTTTCCGGATCCCAATCGCTTACCAGATCGGACGCCAGGAGAATCGTTAGCGTGCCTTTCCGCTCACCGATATACCGCACGGGGGAGAGTAGCCCGCCGACGTAAAGCATCATGACGGCGTCGATCACGCGGTCGTCGTGATCTTCATCCCAGATGACCGCGAAGTCGAGGAAGGCGCACCGGTCGATTCTGTTCAGGAACTCGTCGTGCCATACCGGCACCCGAAGCACCGAGTAGTGGGTTCCGCGACCCAGGTTGCCGACTGGGCGGGTTTCATCGTGTAGCGTCTGGAAGAACGGGCAATAGGACATCAAACGCTCCTTTCGGGAGAGAAGCGGCTTCCGCCGCGGAACCTCAGCCATTTCGTAGCTGGGGTGTCGAGCAAACACTATCACACCGCTGGGATGGTCATCGTCGCTTTGTGTCTGCGCGGCGTTCTGATTCGGCCGGCGGCATCGCCGATACCGGCGCAGCAGGTATCGCGCCGAGGGCGGCGAGCTTGTCGCGCGCCTCCCGATGGTGCTCATAGAATTTCGCCCACTTGCTGAAGCCACCGAGTTCGCCGACAGCACGCAGCATGGCGAGGTGAGAGGCGGTAAGCAACTGCACGGTAGCTTCGAGCTCTGCGATGCGCATGTCCTTGTCGGCCAGCGACGCAGCCGTGTCGGCGCCGGAACGTTTCGCGATCCGGCCGCGCCAGCGCCTGTACGCTGACTGCCGCTGCTGATACTCGGCAAGCAGGCGACTGCGAGACTCGCTGCGGGTAATAGACGATGCCGCATTGATGGTCGGATGCAACCGGGCAACAGCGCGCGCCGTAATGTCTTCGTCTTCAGCCAGCAGCGTCTCAAGAATCTCGCGCATCTGCTCGTCGCCGTGCAATATCGATTCGCCGGGTTCAGTCATCAAGTACTCCTCGTTGTGGCGGTATGGAGAGGTCGATGCCTTCCGGGAAGGGGTGTTTGCCAGGTGGCGTCGCGAGCAGCTTCTGAACACCGGCCAGCCGCTTTTCGGCGTGCTCAAGCTGGTTCTTCCAGCCGAAGCTCGTTGAGGGGCGGCCCTTGATCGTTTCCAGCGCCAGCTTAAGCTTGCCTTCGAGACGGACGAGGTTCTGCCGGTGCTCCGGGAGGTCGGTTGCCGAGAGATGACGACAGTCGGCGAAGCACTCGAGATGTCTGGGGCAAGGGTCGACTGTGAACGAGTTCAGGCAGTGCCCATAGGGTGTGGCATGGAATCCGTCAGCTTCAGCACGCAGGTATTCGTACGCGGCCATGTCGCCTTCAGCGACCTGGATGCGCCGGAACGCATCAACGACCGGCCCAGAAGCCTTGCGAACCTTGATGAGCTTCGCCACCGTGGTGGCTTTCTCACCCAGCATTAATTCGATATCCTGTGGAATTTCAATATGATCAAGATCCTCGGCAAGACTACGATGGTCGTACTCGTAACTCTGTGCGACGCTGCGTCGATTGAACCGCTTCGAGATGATCGTGTCGGCAACGCCCAAACGGAACAACTCGGTATTCTGCAGATGGCGCAGCATATGTGATTCCAGCTTCAATGTCCGGTCATCATCGTTCTGACCGTACTTCTCGAAGAGCGATGGGAGTTTCCTGTCGTCCCCAAGTGCAAGCCCGATGAACCAGGGGTCTGGCCGATTGACTGCCATGTAGCGAGTCACATCGCACAGACCATCATTGCGTTCTTCCGTGAGCGCGCGCTTGGGCTGTACAAACAGGAATTCCCACGGTTGAACCACACCAGATGCCAGAGGTAAAGGAGCGAGGTCGGATACCTTCGTTGGTATCGTACGCCTGATATGCTCTTCGAGTTCGCGGACGTGGAGATACGTTGTATGCCAGTCCATCCGTTCGGCGAGATCAATCGGTGAACCGTCGCCATGCCGGAAACGAAGGTACGTCTCGCCATTGCACATCGCTGTCTTCAGGCGATTTCCGAACATGTAGACAGCCATGTCGAGGGTGCGATTGCCGCCGCGCCAACGGTCGTGCTGATACTCATGCAAGTCATCAAGGACGGCGGGATCGAACCCAGCCCGATAGCGTTCGATGAATGCTCCTCTCTCAATTTTCAACCAGAACGGGTTGCCCGTGAGGCGAGGGTAGATTTCGGTCACAGGTACGACGGTGTCGGGCGGGTACCAAGGCAGCAGCCGTCCCGTTTCACATTGCAACTTCAACGTGGTGCGCAGGGGCTCCGTAATCGTCGCTACGTGGTCGAGGGTCTGAGTCAGCAGCGTACGGAACATCTCCGGTACCGGCTGGGTGCCCTCGCACAGGACGCGGCTGTCGGCCTCGCCGTCCTGCTGCTTCTCTGCGAAGTGGCGGATCATCAAGGACGTCGAGATTCCGCCAGACCGTCCGGCTGGCCGCCCCTTCGAATCCAGGTACGTTCGCTCCCGCTTCCAGTCGAGCGGCAGCAGCGCGACTTCGCCTGCGCGCATCCCGGTCACGATCAGGACTCGCATGGCTGCGAAGCGCACGGCGTCGATGAACGTCTGCGGCTTCTCTGTCATCACGATACGTGTCAGTTCCCAGAACGCGCGTCGCTCAGGCAGACGTTCGTTGCGTTTGCGAGCCTCCAGATCGTCGCGGAGTCTTTCCTGCGACCAAAGATGTTTTGCCTTGATCGCACTTTTGCTTTTCATCCGCGGAACAGCGAGCGCAGGATACAACGGCCCCGCGTCGCAGATGTGTTGCGCGTCGAGCACGACCCTGACGATACCAACAACCAAGTCCCCCAGCTTCCCCGAGAGCTGGACAGCCTTGCCAATGCGAACAGCAACGTGGAGGTCGTCAACGGTTAGCGACCAAGGCTCCTTGTCCGCGCATGTTGCAATAAGTCGCAGGGGACGCGCGACGCATGCAGCTACATGTTCGGTCGTGTTACGCCTGAACAGTAGCTGCTCTGCGACCGCCGCCTTGACCAGATCCTGCCATGCGTCCGACAGCGGCTTCTTTTCTACCGGCACCAACCCTCGCGCTGCACGCTCCGCATTCACGAGTGCCAGTGCCTTTGTCTCCGCGCCAAGATCTCGCAGATAGTGAGTTTTTGGCGGCACATCGCCGGCGGCAGCGGTAAGATTCCATCCCCGCCCGTCCCGGGCAGCTCCCGTTTCGTCCAGGGGCATTTCCCAGCGCAGCCCTCTTTCGGACGCGAGCGTCTTGCCCAGCTCGATATACGCAAGGTAGTGACGATTCATCGGCTCTCGTCCTCAAGCTCGCCAATGACCATCTGGATTTCGGCGATCGTGCGCTGCAACTGGAGATAGGTCGGAGATTGGGCGTCGCCACGCGAGCTTTGCTCGAAGAACATGACCACCTCGCGCATCGAGGCCAGCACGCTCTCATGCATTGCCCTGTCATGCAAGGGCATGAACTTCCTGCAGCCGTAGCATGACGTCACCGGGTTGTAGGGGCACGCTGGCTGTCCCGACGTGCAGCCGCCGATACCTGCGATCGGGATGCCGTGAGGCACACCGGCGATTTGCTGCTCACCCTTGAGCAAGGTGAGCTCTTCCGGGGAGATGAACCGGTCGTGCGCGAACTTTGCGACGCGTCGATAGACATCCGATGCACCCAGCGCCCGGTTGACACGCTCCGCGTGGGAGGCTGAAGTCCTGAAGTAGACCAATCCGGTCTGCACGTATGAATGCCCCAGGAACTCGGCAAGTTCTTCGTGGCTCGCGCCCGCGTCAACCAGCCTCTGGGCTGCCGTATGTCGCAGGTCCGTGGCCGTGCCAAGCTCTTCCGAACCGATCAATTTCCTCACGAGAGAGGCGATTCGCGATCCCGTTTCGTAGTTCGACCGGACAGGGAAGAGACGCCCGGAATTCGCATCGTCCCTGGCAGTCCATCGCGCGTCGATGGCAACGAAGATCGGAGCCCATTCGCGCTTGACCCGGCGCGTCAGCGGTTTTTTCTTCGAGCCGTTGCGCTGCTTGGCCATGTGGAAGGTCAGGTGAACCGTGGGCAGTCCCTCCGGGGTATCCTCCCAGATCCGCACATTTCTCCTGGCGAGCATCGCTATCTGGATCGGACGCATACCGAACTGGTACGCGCACAGCAACATGCCCGCGTCGCAAATGTCGTCGAATGATACCGATGGCACCGATGATACGGCGAGAGTGGCGGCCATTTCGTCCAGATATCGCACGATTGCAGCTTCTTCGTCGGCGCCGAGAAATACGTCTCCCGAGCGGACGCCAGCGTGCGCGTCACGGGTAGGCAAGGGTAGAGCCGTGTGAAGGTAGGCGCGGTATTCGACTGACCATCCAAACAGGCGATACGTACATAGCAGATGGAGCAAGCACTTCGCGCACAGATACACGTGCACAGGCATGCACCGGGCTCGCAAGGCGGCCCAGACAGGACCGATACCAGCGGGGCCCGCACGCAAGAGGGCTACCACGTCAGCTGCGTTCAGGTGATGGGCATAGGAGACGTAAAGCGCGGCCGTTGCAACGCTCAGGTCCTGCCCGAGAATGGCAATAAAGACGTGCTTGAAGACGAATGCACGTTGCGCATCCAGCCGCGAGAAGTCAACGTTGACGCGATTGCCGTTAATCAGCAATTCGAACACTGGCTGCTCGAGCGGAGCCCGGATGGAACGGGGCCGGTCGTTGAAGTCGTCGTAGTAACGGATGACTGGTGGCAGGTCCGGCAGTTCCGCGCAAAGTATCTCGATGACGTCATCCGCCTCTTGCCCCTGGAACGAGCTTTTTGTTGCCGGAAACCTGCTCATCTAGTGCCCCTTGGGAAGCGCGCGCAACAAGGCTATGCGGTCGTCGAACGCGTCGTTCCACACGCCAGCCAGGCGATCTTCGAATACTGCCCGCGCATACCGCGATGGCATCGAGGATGTCTTGGACCAGCCGAAGAAGGTGCGCAGTTTCTGGATCGCTTCGTCCATCGCATCGCCTTGTTCGAGCAGCTGATGGAGCCGCACGGCAGCAGACGTGTGGCGAAGATCGTGCGGAGTGACAGATTCCTTGCCCGTGCGTTCTTTCAGTTCCTTCAGGACAGGCGCAGGCAAGCAACGTGAGACCTGCGCAAACATCTTTGTCAATGCCTCCGTCGACAGCGGCAAGCCAGCCTGGGAGTTGAGCAGAAACGAATGCTGCGGTCGGCCACGATAGTTTTCCGCGTACGATTGCACCAAGCTCGCGGTCAATTCACTGACCGGAACCTGACGGATCGAATGCGCGGTCTTGATGCCAGGTTTCGAGTAACGCGGGTCATCGTTCAGGTCCTCGTACTCGTTTTCCTGAACGTTGAGCCAGTATCGCGTTCGGCCTTGCCTGTCGTCGTAGGCACTCTTTATCGCGTCGACAGGTAACAGCAGGATTTCGCCGCGACGCAGTCCCTGATGCAGCATCAATACAAACGCGATGAAGGCACGCCAGCGGGTCTGCTCACGCGCGAACGGACTCCCGGATGATTCGGGATCCAGAATTTCGTACAGCGCCTTGACCGTGCTCGCCGGCAATGAACGGACGGCCTCGATCGACCTGACTCTGCGAACGTGAAGCTGGCTGTAAAGCGTCGAAAGCCGGGTCAGCTGTTTTTCAATGCGCCGAATTCTGTCGTCAGCAGCCTGACTCCTGGACACCCACGTCACAATTGCTGTGACGAACGCCAAGCCGGTCTGCCAACGCTTTTCATCTATGGCGGTGCCGTCAGGCTGATTGCGGATCGATACGAACCATGACTCAAGAATCTCGGCCAGCACCTCGTCGTTCAGCGTTCCCAGCGCGACGTCCAGCGACGCCTCGCCGCGAAGCTGGTCGGCGTGTTGATACAGGTTTTCGATGTAGCGTAGCGCCTTGACGTGCGTCGAATCGGCCAACTGAGCCGACGACATGGCCGACCAGACTGCAGCCCAGTACCGGGGCAAACCGTATTGATCCACCAGAACCGGGCCTCGCAGCCCAGGCGGCACAGAGGCATCTGACAGTCGTATAAGCATTCGTGCGTCCGCTCAATTGCGCAACGCCAAAAGATACCATTTATCAGATGTATGTTGTGGTCATAAGACCCTGAAATGCCGCCGAGCCGCAACGGCTGTAAACATACTAGCTAATGCGATAAATAACCTTATGTTAAATTAGGGAATCCTATTCAACATGTGGAAATTCAGTCAGATTCTAGGGTTCCCGTGTGTCTTCCTAAGCATGTACAACGATCGCAAACGTGTCTATCTCCTCAGATGCGCAACCCCGTCTTGTGCCGACCGTCGACTGCGAACTGCCGTTGCCGGCCAGCAAGCGACGTTCGCCGTCATGCTCCGATGGACATTCAAGCGGCCGCTCCACTCAAACAACGGACCTTCGCGGCGGGATAAGTAACCGGTCTGTACCGGACGACACATTGACGTGGCTAATTCGATCACCTCCTCGCGTTAGCCGTAGTCTGGACGCTCGGCGAACAATACTCGTTCCTGCGTTATTGGTTTACGGACGCGTGCAAAAAGTCGTCACGACACATCAGAAAATCAAATTGGAGAACGCGGTGCGGAAACTCTGCGTGGAATTCGGCCCCGAGACGGAAAACTATGATGTGACTACCTTCGTCCAGGCAGTGCTTCACACGGAAGGTCGTTGAGGCAGAACTGGATGCTCACGGCATTTCAATCGCGAATCCAGAGGTCCGACTCGCCTTGGAGCGTGCAGTCTCGCGCAGGAGCAAGTAAGCGTGGCGGCATCGACTGATCTTTGTTACTACGACAAAACCTCCTGCTCGGGTCGATCATCACGGAATTGCGTTGGTGATAGGCCAGTCCATCGCTTGAATGCGCGGGCAAAATTACTGGTGCTGGTGAATCCGAGCAGGAAAGCAATTTCGGTTACGGAGCCTGTCCGCTGCTGGATGTAATTGCAAGCCAGTTCCCGGCGCGTGTCGTCCATGATCTGCAGGAAATTGGTGCCGCGCTGCGCCAGGCGCACCTGCAAAGTCGCCGGGCTCACGCATAACGCTTCGGCCACCTTCTCCCTGCTGCAGTCGCCAGAGGGCAGCAATTCGATGATTTTCTGCGTGACGCCGGTCACCACGTCGCTCTTGTCCAGTCGGGCAAGATATTGATTCGCGATATTGTCGTTGACTTGCGCCAATTCCGGGCACGCTCCGCCGAGCGGCTGCATCAACTCATGCTTGTCGAAAGTCAGCGTCGTGGCGTGATTCGAAAAACTGACCGGTGCTCGCAGCAAGGCGCGGTACGGCTCGTCGCCTTCACGCGGCATTGGACGACGGAATTCTACGGACAGCGGGTTGAACCCCGGCTTGTACAACATACGCATCGTCTGCACCAGGAAACCCACGAATGCGTCTTCAGTTTCGCCGCAGACTTCGATCTTGAAATCGGTGGCGCGCAACGCGATGTTGTCGCCTTCTTCAATGACAAGAACGGTCGCCGATTGCGACACCAGCCGGAAGTGCCGCTCCAGCCGGCGACAGAAGTCGAGCAGCGTGCTGCTCGCGGCGAGCGCGTAGCCGAGCGCATGCAAATTGGAAATATGGATGTGCCGGGCGACCGAGAGGCCGAAATAAGGATTGTTAGTGGCCTCCACGCAGGCACGGTATAGCCTGGTCAGGGTGGCAACAGGCAGCCGGACCATCGGGCCGTTCACCATATGGGGTTGCACGCCGACGGAGCGAAAAATGCGCTCGCTGTCGATTCCGCTGGCTTGCAGAGTCTTGGCGATTGCCGTGCAGTACCCCCCTATGGTCGTCGCTTCCTGCGTGGCGGCGAGGGAGGGTTGGCGGTCGGATTTCAAGGCGCGGCGATGTAGTCAAACGGTGGTGCTGCCGATTCTACACCGTCGCTGAACGGGTCAAGGCGCGCTTGAGCGGCCGCCCTTCGTCCGCCCCGGGACGACAATCCACCTTCCACAGTCATTGCTCACTGGCGCGTCGCACGAATGATCAACGGCGATCGCTCTGCGGAATGCACTTTTCGTTCCAAAGAGCCGCGCGGTCATTGTCCCCTGCCTAAGATGACCTCCTACTGCGGACAGGTCTGGGCCTCTCCGCCACAACAACATTCCTGCATGACACGGAGACGTTATGACCGAAGAAACCTTGCTGTTTGAACCAACGGGTGCGGTTGCGCGTTTGACGCTGAATCGCCCTAAGGCGATGAACGCGATGAATATGGCGCTGCTGGCCGAACTGGATCGCCGGTTGGCACAGATCGCCGCCGACGATGACATTCGCGTCCTGGTCTTGACCGGCGCTGGCCCCGCATTTTGCGCCGGCGCGGACTTGAAGGAGGTGCTGGCCAGTCAGAAGGCAGAGGCCGGCGAAGCAGATTTCCTCGACCGTGCCGACGCAACGCTTGCGCGACTGCGCAATTTCCCCAAACCGGTGATTGCCGCACTCAACGGTGTAACCATGGCCGGCGGCCTGGAGATGGCCATGTGCGCCGACATCGTCATTGCTGCTGAAAGCGCTGCCATCGGGGACGCCCATGCCAACTTTGGCGTCTATCCCGGCGCCGGCGGCGCAGCGGTGTTGCCGCGCCTCATTCCTCAGAACATCGCCATGTATCTGCTGTTCACCGGCAAGACGCTTTCGGCGGCTGAGATGAAGGCTTACGGCTTCGTCTCAGAAGTGCATCCCGACGGCGAATTGGCCGATGCAGCGATGAAGCTGGCCGGCCAGATTGCCGCAAAGAGCCCTGTCGTGTTGCGGCGCATGAAGGAAGTCGCGCGCGTCTCCGCCGACAAGAGCCGGGACGACGCCTTGCTGCATGAGCAAGTCATGTTGCGTCGCCATCTGCGCAGCTTTGACCTGCAGGAGGGCTTGCAGGCATTCGCCGAAAAGCGCGCACCGCAATTCCAGGGCCGCTGAGCCGACTCACTACTTCATCTGGATTTCTCATCCCTCTTTCGGGAATTACATGAACGATATCTATGTTGCCGGCGTCGGTATGACGCCGTTCGGACGCTTGCTTGAGCGCAGCGTATACGACATGGTCGGCGAGGCCGTCACCCTGGCCTTGAAAGATGCCGGCGCAGAGGCCGCCGACATCGGCTCGGCATTCTATGCGACGCTGACCAATGGTCAGTTCCAGGGGCAGACCGCGATTCCCGGGCCGATCGCCATGCGCCGCATCGGCATTACAGGCATTCCGGTGTTCACCGTCGAAAATGCATGTGCCTCCGGATCGTCGGCATTCAACCTGGCGGTGCAGGCGCTGCGGGCCGGGACCTGCGACGTGGCGCTGGCCGTCGGCGCGGAAAAGATGAATATCGCCGACAAGGCCAAGATGTTTGCTGCGTTCGACGGCGGCTGGGACGTCTCGACTGTCGAGGAAAACAAGAGGACGCTGCTGGCATTAGGCGAAGGCGTGGAGCCCCCACCCGGCACCATGTCCGACCGTCCCTACAGCGTGTTCATGGATGTCTATGCGGCCATCGCTCGCAGCCATATGAAACGCTATGGCACTACGCAGCATCAGATCGCTGCAGTCGCGGCCAAGAACCACCAGCACTCGGTGCATAACCCACTGGCGCAATTCCAGCAGCCAATGACGATCGAGCAGGTGCTGGCTTCGCCGCCGATCACCTACCCGCTGACCACGACCATGTGCTCGCCGATCAGCGACGGCGCCGCCGCCGCCTTGCTGTGCACCGCCGCCGGCCTGAAGCGCCTGCAGGGCGAGGCTGGCCGCGCAGTGCGCGTGCTGGCCAGCGTCATTCAGACCGGTACGACGCGCAGTGTCGACGAGCCGCAAAAGATCATCGCGCACCTCGCGGCGAAGAAAGCCTACGAACAAGCCGGCGTCGCGCCCGAGGACGTTGACGTTGCCGAAGTGCACGATGCCTCGGCGATCGGGGAGATCCTCAACGCCGAATCGCTGATGCTGGTGCCATTCGGCGAAGGCGGCCCCGCGGCCGCACGCGGCGACTTTACGGTCGGCGGACGCATCCCGATCAACCCGTCCGGCGGTCTCGAGTCGAAAGGTCATCCGATCGGCGCTACCGGTCTCGGCCAGATTCACGAACTGGTGACGCAGTTGCGCGGCGAAGCGGGACAGCGTCAGGTTCAAGACGCACGCATCGCAATTCAGGAAAACGGAGGCGGCCTGTACGGCATCGAAGAAGCTGTGGTCGGCATCAACATCCTGGCGAAACAATAAGGACACCACAATGGGACACGTATTCCGCACTGAAGAGCAGCAGGCCGCCGTTGATGGACTGAAACGCTTCCTGGATGCCGAGATCGATCCGATCTTCAGCAAACAATACCGCGACAAGTTCGTGCCGCGCGACAAGATGGCCGAAATCATGCGCCGGCTGACGGAATTCGGCCTGGTATCGGGCATCGCGAGCGAAGCCAACGGCGGCATGGGCCTGGATTGGCTGACTTCACTGATGCTGTTCGAAGAGGTGGCTACCACCTCGGCCGACCTGTCGGTGCCGGTGCTGATCAACTCGTTTGGCGTAGTGCTCCTCGAGAAGGTTGCCCCCCCGCATTTGCGTGAACGCTACCTGCCCGGCCTGTTGAGTGGAGACAGTTTCGTCTCGATGGGTATATCCGAACCGGACGTCGGGTCCAACGTGCTGGAGATCAGAACGCGCGCGCGTCGCGATGGTGATCATTTCGTCATCAACGGCGAAAAGACCTGGATCAGCAATGGCGAGTACTCGGACTTCCTGATCTGCACCTGCCGAACCAGCGACGATCCGCGCAAGGGGCTGACCCATTTTCTGCTCGACCGCAAGGAACATCCGTACGAAGTCCGCGGCATTCATAAGATCGGCTTCAACAGTCAGTCCACCGCACAGATCTTCCTCACTGATGTGCGAGTGCCAGCCTCAAACATGATCGGCAACGAAGGCGAGGGACTGCGCAATACGCTCTCGCTGTTCGAACGGTCGCGCGTATTCGTCGCCGCCCAGGGATTGGGCATCGCCCGCCGCGCCCTCGAAGAAGCGATTCGTTATGCAAAGGAACGCCGCCAGCACGGCAAGGTCATCGCTGGCCACCAGTTGATCGCGGCAATGTTGGCCGAAATGGCGACCAACGTGGACGCAGCGCGTCTGTTGACCTACCGCGCGGCGTCGATGATCGAAGCCGGCGTGCCTGCCGAGATGGAAGCGGCGATGGCCAAGTATTTCGCCTGCGAAGCAGCGGTGAAAATCGCCCGCGAGGCCGTGCAGATCCACGGGGGCAACGGCGTCACGACCGAATTTCTGGTTGAGAAGCTCGCGCGCGAGGCAATCATCGCGCCGATTCCGGAAGGCACGAGCCAGATCCAGCAACTCATTATTGGCCGGGCCTTGACTGGCGTGCCGGCGTTCTAAGGCGCCGAGGCGAAGAATTTAATCTCCAAGGACACATCATGCGTATTGAAGGAAAAGTCATTGTCATTACCGGCGGCGCTTCGGGCCTCGGGCTAGCCACGGCGCGTTATCTTGCGCAGGAAAAAGGCGCGCGCGTCGCCCTCTTCGATCTGAACGCCGAGGCCGGTGCCAAGGCGGTCGAAGACGTCGGCGCCGAACACGCGATGTTCGTGCAAACCGACGTCGCCAGCGAGGAATCGGTTCAGAACGCGCTAGCGGCTGTGACTGCCCGGTTCGGCACGGTACACGTCTGCATCAATTGTGCGGCGCTGCCCACACCGTGCAAGGTGCTCGGCAAGGAAGGCAAGGCCACGCCGCTCGCGAAGTTCGCCCAGGTGACGGCGGTCAACGTCAATGGCGTGTTCAACGTCATGTCGAAGTGCGCCGAGCAGATGGTCAAGAACGAAGCGGAAGCTGGCGAGGAGCGCGGTGTGATCATCAACATCTCGTCGGGTGCCGCCTACGAGGCGCAGATCGGTCAAGTCGCCTATGCCGCCTCCAAGGCGGCGCTGCTCGGTATGAACATGCCGGCGGCGCGCGAACTCGGTGACGTAGGCATCCGTGTCAACGCCATTGCGCCCGGCCTGTTCATGACGCCGATGGTGCGGACGCTCGACGAAAAGATTGTCGCCTCGTTGACGGCACAAATCGAAGCCCCTCGGCGCCTCGGCGACATGCGCGAGTTCGCGCACTGCTGCGCGTTCATCATCGAAAACGGCTACCTCAACGCGCACACGATCCGCCTCGACGCAGCGTCACGCCTGCGCGCGCGCTAAACGCGCTGCACCGGCGACAGGACCGCCCTTCCTCTCAAGAAGCGGGAGGGCGAAAGAACAAAGGAGACACATCCATGAAGATGAACTTTTGCCGCATCATGCGCCTGATGACGCTGCGCTTTCGCGACCGGCAAGCGATCGTCAATGTGGAGCGCGGCCGCGGTTACACCTACCACGAATACCACCTGCTGACCAACCGCATCGCCGATGCGCTGCGCAACGCGCTCGGGGTTGGCAAAGGCGACAAGTTCCTGCTCATCCTGGACAACGACAACCTGAGCCTGATGATGCTGCCGACTGTCCTCAAGCAGGAAGGCGCGGTGGTCATGACCAACCTGCGCGACGCGCCGCAAGAGCATGCGCGTCAAATCGAACTGGTCAAGCCGAAGGTCGTATTCATTGAAACGCGCCTGCTCGATGGCTACTACGCCATGTTGCGCGCGGCCGGCTGCGAGATCGTCGTCATGGACGATCCCACGCCGGATCAGGCCACGCGCCCTGGCGTGCACGCGTTCTGGAGCCTGGTCGACACGGCCTCCGAGCTCGACGCCAACGTCGAGCTGGACGACGATGAGCACATCTTCATGTTGCGTTTCACCGGCGGCACGACTGGCCAGGGTAAATGCGCGATGTACTCGATCGACAATCTGATGGCTTGCCGCGACGGCGGCTTCAGCAACCCGGATTTCGGCTTCAACGACCGCACACGCATGTTGCATGTGGCGCCGCTCTCGCATGGCACGATGGTCGGTTTCGTACCGACTTTCTATGCAGGCGGCGCCAACCTGACGCTCAATCAGCTCGATCTCGAGCAATGGCGGCAAACGGCCGAACAGCAGCGTGTGACGCATTCGTTTCTGGTGCCGACCGTGCTGTACCGTCTGCTCGAATTGCAGCACTCCAACCCACGCGACCTCTCTTCGCTGAACACCCTGATCTACGGCGCCGCACCGATGAGTCCCGCCAAGCTCGAAGAGCTGATCGCGTGCTTCGGTCCCATCTTCGCGCAAGTCTACGCCGCCACCGAAGTCCCCATGTTCGTGTCGACGCTCGACAAGGCCGAACACGAGACCGGACCAAAGACGGAGGGCGGCGTCGAACGTCTATCATCGGCCGGCCGGCCGACGCCGGGCGTCGAAGTTTATGTGACCGATGAGCAGGGCAACCTGCTGCCAACCGGCCAACCCGGCGAAATCCACATCCGCAGCAGAGCCGTCATCAAGGGGTATTACAACAATTCGGAAACGACGGCCGCCGAGTTTTCCGACGGGGCGTGGAGGTCGGGCGACCTCGGCTACATCGATCAGGATGGCTACCTGTACATCGTCGACCGTTTGAAAGACATGATCATCAGCGGCGGCTTCAACGTTTATGCGATCGAAGTCGAAGCGGCGCTGGCCTCGCACCCAGCCGTCATGATGTCCGCTGTGGTCGGCGTTCCCCATCCTGAGTGGGGCGAGGCCGTGCATGCGGAAGTGCTGCTGCGTCCCGGCGCCTCGGTCGAGGCCGCCGAACTTATCGCGCACGCCAAGGAAAAGCTCGGCAGCTACAAGGCGCCGAAGTCGTTGGTGTTCGTCGAGCAATTGCCGACCTCGGTGGTCGGCAAAGTACTGCGGCGCGCGATCAAGGAAAAGTACTGGCAAAACATGCAGCGCAAGGTCAGCTAGACAGTTCCATGTGACATGTAAGCAGGATTTAACTCATGGCCATACCATCCGCCCTCAACAAGAACCTCAAATTGCCGGTGATCGTCGCACCGATGTTCCTGGTCTCAGGACCGGAACTCGTGCTGGCCGCCTGCAAGTCCGGCGTGATCGGATCGCTGCCGGCATTGAATCAGCGCACCACTGAAGGCTATTCCGGCTGGCTGGATACGATCAAAGCGGGGCTAGGGCCAAACGACGCCTCCTATGCCGTCAATCTCATCGTTCACAAGACAAACCCCAGGTTGGCCGCCGACCTTGAGGTCACGATTCGACACCAGGTGCCTCTGGTCATCACCTCACTTGGCACGGCGCACGACGTCGTCGACAGGATCCACGGCTATGGCGGGCTGGTCTTTCACGATGTCATCAACCTGGTTCACGCAAAGAAAGCGGCTGCCGCCGGGGTTGACGGTCTGATCCTGGTGACCGCCGGCGCGGGTGGTCATGCTGGCGACAAGAATCCATTCGCATTGCTGAACGAAGTGCGGAATTTTTTCAAAGGCACCATCATTCTTTCCGGTTGCCTCTCGACGGGAGGGGACGTCGCCGCGGCTACCATGATGCAAGCCGACTTCGCCTACATCGGAACCCGGTTCATCAATGCCAAAGAGAGCCTTGCGCCCACAGAATACAAGCAAATGATCATTGACAGCCATGCTGCCGATATCACTTACACACCGGCCATCTCCGGTATTCATGCGAATTTCCTGAACGCTTCCCTGATCTCCTGCGGTCTCGATCCCAGCAATCTTCGAGGCGGCGCGGCTGTCAGTGTCGAAAAAGAACTAGGCGCACACAGCGCAGAGCCATGGAAGCAAGTATGGTCGGCGGGCCAGGGCGTCGGAGCCATCAAGGATGTTCTGCCAATGGCCGATCTGATTCCTCGCATGAAATCGGAGTTCGATGAGGCCGTATCCAGGATCATCGCGCGCTTTTTCTGATGCCGTCCACCTTCATAACAACCGGAGTATTCGATGAAAAGTATTCAGGCACGCGCGTTGGCAGTTGCCACATTGATTCTGGCCGCGTCCAGCAACGCATGGTCGCAGCCGGGTCAGACAGCCAGTGTACCTGCCGGTATGCCGGCTGCATCGATTGCGGAAAGCGCAACGCCTCCCATCAACGCAAGGAAAGCCGACCGCGCGCTGCGCCGGCAGGTGTATGCCGCCATCGGCAAGCACAAGGAGATCAGCGCCGGCAATATCAGCATCGTCGCAAGGAGCGGCGCGGTGACGCTGAGCGGCACAGTCATGAACGCTTCGCAGGTCAATGAGGTTGCGGAGATTGCGAAGGGTGTGCCGGGGGTGACCTCCGTGACCAACAAGCTGACCGTGCAAAAGCCGTTTGGCGGTGCGTAAAAGCTCGCGCATCGGGAGAAGTTAGCGCGAGCATTCGCAAATGACCAGCGGCGCCCACCGCGTAGGAATAGTGCTTTGGCCAACGCGTACGCATGCACGCCTTGAAGGATGGAACATGAATTTGCAGGTACTGCATGGTGTTGCCGTTGCCGCATGGCTTGTTGTTCTGGCAGCGGAAACAGCTGTCGAGACGCAAGCGCGAGCACCCGAGTCGCACCCCATCGTCGCGGCCTTGCATGGATGGATCGGTCTCCTGGTGGAGGTGCCGCTGATCGCGATCACTGTGGTCACGGGGATGCTGCTGCTGATGCGCATGTGGCCAGTTCCAACACTTGTCCTCGTCAAGGCGGCTTTGGGTCTCGTCGCTGCAGTTACCAACAGGTTCCGTGTTGTTCTGGTTGCGTCGCGCATTTGCGTGGACCACGACATGACGCGCATTCAGCCGACTCGCCGGATCACTTTGGCCGGAACGGCGATCTCGATTGGTGCCGTCGCCTGGGTTATCGGGTATTTCTATTTGCACGGACAGTAGACGGGCAACCTTGTTTTCTGTAATAAACCTCGCATTCTGTAGTACACCGAATAAAAAAACGCAACCAGAAAACCTTCGACGAGCGCAGTTTGCGTTGAGGCAAAGCATCCAAAGTGTTCAGTACGTACGGCGGTCGCAAGACCGCTTTAAAGCAAAAAATCGGAGACGCGATGAAATTGAAATGGATAGCGGCGGCCGCTTTAGCGGCAACAGGTAGTGCGGTACACGCTCAATCGTCAGTGACGCTGTACGGTGTCATCGATGCCGGGATGTTGTATCAAAGCACTTCGGCGGCCACGTTGAGTCCGACGG
This sequence comes from Paraburkholderia flagellata, assembly GCF_021390645.1. Taxonomy (GTDB): domain Bacteria; phylum Pseudomonadota; class Gammaproteobacteria; order Burkholderiales; family Burkholderiaceae; genus Paraburkholderia; species Paraburkholderia flagellata. Next base: position 94,513 of record NZ_JAJEJT010000006.1, on the reverse strand, counting down.
CGACGAACCTCGGCAAGGTCTTTCGCTACAAGGATGGCGGCATCTATGCGAGCTACTGGGGACTCAAGGGATCAGAGGACATCGGCGGCGGATATCACGTCAATTTCAGACTGCAAGGTGAGTTCGACAGCGGCACCGGCAAGTTCAACCTGGGCGATACGCCGGGAGTGGTCGCACTGTTCAACCAGATCGCGACCGTAGGTGTATCGGGACCGTTCGGCACAGTGAACTTCGGTCGCCAGATCGTGCCGATTACCTATGCAATGGCCGAGACCGACGTACGGGGGGCACAGTATTTCGGCAGCATTCTGACTGCTTGGCTCGGCATGAACCAGGCTGCGGGCTGGCAGGGCACCAGCACCAACGGGCCAATCGGCGCGTTGTACGACAGCAATGCGATTGTCTACGAATCGCCAAAGTTCGCTGGCCTCTCTGCGGCACTCGAGTATGCACCCGGAGGTGTACCGGGCAGCTTCCAGGGGAACACGCGGGAGTCCGCCGTACTGAAATACTCGAACTATGGCCTTCGTTTTGCGGCTGGCTACTACATTGGCCACGATACGAATCCCGGCCCGACGACGGTGCCCACCGGACTTGCCAATAACCGCCTTTTCTACGTGGGAGCGCTTTACACGTACCACGCATTCTCGGTTTCCGCATCGTATTCGAACGGCAGGAATCCGGCGCAATCTGACCGGGTCAACCTCGATCTGTATTCGGCCGGCTTCGGCTACCAGTTCTCACCTGCCTTCAAGATTACCAGTGGCGTGTACTACCTGAAGGACCGCAACAACTCGGCCAACAAGTCGACCGAAGTTGCAGCCGGCGCGGAGTACAGCCTGTCGAAAGGCACGCTCGTCTACGGCCAGGTGGGACACGTGAACAACCGGGGAACGATGACCCAGCCAATTACCTATGGCCAGCCCGTGGCGCCGGGCATGGGTACGACAGCGGTCATGCTGGGTATCCGTCACTTTTTCTAGGGGCTTTCTCATCGCCATGTTCGACGAATGGGTTCGCCGTAACGTCGAAACGGTGGCGTGTATGAACTACCTCATTGCCAGGCGCGTTGTGAAGTGTGTTGGCTGACGACGAGAACGTCGCCTGGTACTCCTTTGACCGCCGAATTCGTCCATCAGGCAAGGGAATCTGCCGCGCCTGACACCTCAACCAGGCCGGAAATCTCCGCTTCCGACCGGGACTAATCCCGGTTCAGGGTCACCAGAGCCACACTTTCAAAAGGAGTTATCGTCCTATGCCTTATCCCATTTCCTCTTTGGGCGCGGTTCACACCGTTGTCAGTTTGCTGACGGTCGCCGCAGGTCTCTATAGCTTTGCTCGATATCAAAAGATCGATGGCACTACCCGGTCCGCCAAGATTTACCTGGCAGGGATGGTTGCATCGGTGTTCACATCGTTTGGTTTGTCCAGCACCCACGGCTTCAATATTGGGCACGCACTCGGCATCGTGGCGCTGCTCGCAACATTGGGTGGAGTATTCATTCCGCGTATCAAAGTTTTGGGACGTGCGCGACTGTCCCTGTCCCAGTTCGCATTCACATTTAGCTTCTTTCTGCTGTTGGTCCCTGGGATCAACGAGACGCTGACACGGTTGCCGGTCGGTCATCCCCTCGCGAATGGCCCTGAATCCCTAATCGTGCGCGGATCACTCGCCGCGTGGCTAGGCATTTTTGTGCTGGGATCCACGTTTCAGTTTTTATGGCTTCTTTCGTGCCGCAGCCGTACGTGAAATTACACGGAGCGGCTTAATGGGCTAACGGCCGGTCGTTTCCGACTTTGTTGTCGATGGCGTTTTGGGTGTTGCCATTGTGACGGTGTATTCTCGCAACTGCAAGGCGGAGTGAGCAGCCAAAGCGGATCACGAGCACGGGTGCCGGGTACATCGCGGTAGAACAAACTGGGGGCCCTGCATACCGTGGGTTCGCAAATGCAATTCTTCCTCTGCTGCGGACGCTGTCAGGAGAAGCTTCGATCCGAAGCTCATTGAAAATGTGATCCAGGATGGAAGCGCAAGCCAGGCTCCAAATTGCCATGCGCTTTCCCAATGCCGTGCTCGCGAACACCGAAAACTCGAAGAGGCGCGCCCTGGGGTGGATCGTGTGGGCAATCGGTCCCAAACCGAATACGCCCGACTTGGGCGCGCTAGCGATGGGCTTTTAGCTCGATTGGCGCGTCTGCGCCAGCGCCCACGCATGCGGCCGTTGTACACGCGGAGCGGTCATTTAGGATGAGATAGGCCGAACGGCAGAGTTGGGTCGCGTTGAGCCGGTCAGCCGGACTACTCGCTGACGTTTTGATGCAAAAAGCATGAGTCAGTAGTCGGCCAACAAGCGTCTCTCGGCGAAGCCGTTGATCGCACGATTAGGCGTCGCTTAGGCGGATCGCTTCGGCAACGTAGTTGCTCTTGCTGGTCAATCTTTGATAACAAGAGCAATCAAAAAGGGGCAGGATGGATTCTCTGCATTATCGATGCAGTGAAACCCGACCGGAAGGAGTCGGTCAAGATTTTGAAAGTTCGGTGGAGAGCGTGCAACAACCAGCTTCCGATTTGCCCAAATCGCATCGCTGCACTAGGCTATTTTTCAATGGTGAGCCAACGCTCATCGAAGGTTGACCCGCCTAGGAGGTCTCCATGCCCACTCCGCTTGAGGAACAAAAACTGGAGCTAGAAGGCCAAAAGCTGAAGCTTGAAGTAGAGGCCGGCACCGAGCGAAGAGAACTTGAAAAGCAAAAGCTAGAACTCGAAATAGCAGCGCTTAGACGGGGGCACTGGACAATAGCCACAGGCATTTGTTCGATCATAATGTCTTTGGTAGTAGCGGGAGTTACCGGTTACGTCAGTTTTCAGATCGGTAAATTCGGCGAGCGACAGCACGATAGCGACAGCATCGCGAAGCTTCTCCAAGATCTCGGCTCCCCAAGCGTCGCAACACGAGCGGCATCAGTCGTCGGCCTCCGTAAGTACGTTATGGCAGACGATGCGGTGTCGTCGGCGCAAGTTGCGACGTTGTTGGTTACGCAACTTACTTCCGAAGAGGATCAGCGCGTACAGCGCGAATTGAATGACGTCCTTACCGATGCTGGCCCCCGTGTAGTCGGCGAACTAATTCGGTCGAATCGTCGAGCGCACGAAGACTTCGATGTAGAAGCGAGGACCATTGTGGCTTCTGAAATCCCGTCAGTATCGAAATACATCTCCGGTACTGCTTACTCGCGCGGCGAAGCGATGAAAGAGGACGCACGATCTATATACATTTCATTGATTGAGCCAGTCGTTCGGAGCGTCTCACAAGCTTACCCGCTGACCGAAGCGGACCGACGGATCATTTCCCGCATGCCGGTAATCGACGACAAGACACCCACGCTCGTCGACTTGATTAGGCTGACAGCCGCTGGCAAAGATCGAAGCTACGGGCTTGCCCAGTCGACCGGTCAACGAACGCGACCCACCCCACAAGAGCTTCTTCAGGCGCTAGCCCGCGTAAAACTACAAACTCGGACTCTTATTGCAACCAGTTCCATCTTGGGCCATATCTTTGACGAAAATCGCCAAGACACGATGGGTCCAGATCTCCAGTCGATCGTACTCTTCACATTTGATATAAGTGGGCGTTCTCTGAACAATATCGATTTTAGAAACGCCGTACTAATGGGCGAGGCAAGGAATGCGCACCTGAGTCACTCTGGCTTTCAAAATGCCGACCTTTCCATGCTTGACGTTTCGAGTTCTGATCTCTCGTTTGCTAACCTGGAGTCAGCTCTGCTTCCAACGTCGATTCACGATAGCGAACTGAAGGGCGCCAACTGGTGGTGGTCATCAAATGTTCAAGACAACCCGGTCGGAGGATGTCTTTCAACCTCAAGCTTGAATGCTATTTACGCCACTCGGCTGCCCAATAATTCTTGGGTCGAGGCTGGTGCAGAAGTAGATTGCCGTTCAGGACAGGATGAAGGTTGCTTTGCGCCGAGCGGAGGTTTTCAAGCGGGGAATCGGCCCAAGCCAGTGGATCGCTTCGAAGTTACTTTTTGCCCTAGAGTTGAAAACTTAAAGGCTGAAGGCAATTTGCTTGAAAAGTCATTTCCTCAACAGCGGAACGAAGATTTTACTGATCCTCAACCAGTTCCAGAACCCAGCCCATTAGTAGTCCCGGGGTAACCGACTCAAAGCAAGCGGGCGAGAGCCGTGAGCGCAACGTCGCGTTACTCATGGTCATATACGGCACCGGCATGATGCTTACCGAGGTTGCACGCCTGCCGGTTTCGGCGTACCTCAAAGGTGACGGTGCTTTGCTAGAGAAGTCTAGGATCGCCGCAGAAGTTGCCTACAACGGCAAGGAGCGCCCGTTGTGGTGGTCTAATACCAAGGTGGTCAACGCAATCGACAAATACCTGGTCTATCGCGTGGAAAGCGGACACGGCATCACCACGCGTAAGGCGGCATATCGCGGGCTTGCTCCCGAGTCACCGCTATTTTTGACGGGCGATGGAAAGCCGTACCGCCTGATGATGCGCACGACCTCAACTGGAGCCGTCAGTTACTCCTGCGATTCCCTGAGTCAACTGTTCCGCAAGCTGCACTCTCAGGCAGGCATCGAGGGAGCCAGTGCAATGTCAGGACGCCGAACGTTTGCCGTCCGCCTGCATCGACTCGGTTTCGATCTTCGGCACATCAACGAACTACTTGGACACGAAACGCTGACGGCCACAAAGCGATTGATCGACGCCGATCCGGTTCGGCTAGGAGCGATTGTCGCGGGGGTAATTTGAGGGGATGCAGGTAATGTGCGATCGCAGCAAATTTGCTTCACCGCGGCGACCGTTCAGCTGCTGCCCGGTCAGACGCAAAGCCTTATCAATCCAAGCGCCTCAGGCGTAGGTTGAAATTGCTGTGTTGCAGCACAGTACCCGCTTCACCCTCACCTGGCGAACGGAAACGAGTGACAGACCAACATGTACGATTATGTGTACATGTTCATCCGGGCGTGGTAGAGTTGTACCTGTATCGGTACAGGTTAGCCATGAAGGAGGACATATGCGTACCATCCCATTCACCGACGCTCGCGCCAATTTGAAGCGCGTCATCGACCAGGTTGTTGACGATGTGGACGTAACGCTCATTACCCGCCGCGACGCCCCCAATGCGGTTGTCATGTCCCAGGAACATTACGATAGCTTGATGGAAACGGTCCATCTGCTGCGCTCCCCGGCAAATGTAGCTCATCTGGAGCGCTCTATCGCGCAGGCACGAGCGGGCAAGGTAAAGCCCCGCAAGTTGGTTGATGACAGCGAATGAGCGGCGCGTTGAACATCATGTGGACTGCCGAGGCATGGGACGATTACGTCTACTGGCAGGGGCAGGACAAAAAGACGTTGAAGCGCATCAATCAACTCATCAAGGATATGCAGCGCTCCCCATTCGAAGGCATCGGCAAACCCGAGTCGCTGAAGGAAAACCTGACGGGTTTTTGGTCGCGCCGCATTGATGAAACGAATCGCTTGGTCTACGAAGTCGCGAGTACGCAAATCAATATCGTTTCGTGCCGCTACCACTACTGATAGACAGTAACCCGGAGAGCCACATGGCGCGCGCAGACAGAGTCTTGTACACGTACAAATGTGCGGAATGCGGTCACCGTGGCGAGCAACGCCGCGATGACGATTCGCACGATGGCGAGGCGACTACGTGCGCCTCCTGCGGAACGCCCGTGAAGCTTGAGTGGGATGGCGGCGTGACGTTGGAGACGCCCAAGACCATCGCGGACGAAGCGATTGCGCGTGCTCGCGAGCGCAAGTAACGGTACACAGGAAAACGCGACCGTAGCTTAGAGAAGGTAACCGAACATGGGAAACAGGATAGAAACGTGAGCGAAGGTTTAATTGCATTGGTCGGCGATGTCTTCGGTCTCGCTAACCTCCCTGGTGGCAACGTCGCGGGGTTCGGGTTGAAACAGCTTATGGCAAAGCGACTCGATGCCGCTCGCGAAGTATTGCTAAATGAACTGGCTCGAGGTCAATCGCGTGTCAGTGAGGTCGATCTCGAGGAGGGCCTTGCCATAGTCTATAGGTTTCTCCGCGCGGCTCAAGAGGGAGCGGCTCGCGTCAACCTTCGGTTGCTGTCGCAGGTGATAGCGAATCAGGCGTGGGGCGGCACAATGAAAGCCGACGATTTTCTCTACTACGCAGATATTCTCGGCCCGTTGCGAAGGGACGAGATGCTTCTACTTGGTTCTCTTCACAGGAACTGGTTTGATGAGCGAAGACTGTCGCTTGATGTTGGCCAGCGGCGCATTGAGACCATCGGAGCAATGAAAGCTGATCTGGTGCCTGGGGTCTTCGAAAGCGATGCTGACTTTTTTGCAATCGCGGATTCATTAACACGTACAGGACTGGTCGCGACGGTTGCCGCTTACGGTGGATCGTTTTACGAGCCCTCGCCGCTCCTTCAACGGGTAGTTCGTATGGTGGACTTCGAAGCTGCTGCTGCATAGGAACACGACGACAATGCTCCGTCGCTGCAATGCTTGTCTTCGCGCTACGGAAGTGCAAAGTGATTTCACCAAGGAGACCACGATGCGAAGCGAGCTTGTTTCGATCCGGGCTTTATTGATTGCAGCAACTGGGGGATTGATCACGCTGGTAAGCGCGAGCGCCTTCGCAGACGCGACGTGCAAAGTCGATCCTCAACCATTCGCACGCGGATACTGCACGCTTGCGCGTGGCCATCACGGTCAATGGGCTCGCGGAACCGTAACGGTCACGAATGACGGGAAGATTCACGTCAAGCAAGCACTGGAGACCGACAGCGGCTTCTTCGGCGTTTGTGGAACGGTTTCATACGTTCTCAGAGACGCGGCCGGTAATGCCGTGGCCACCGGAAGCACGCGAGAAACGTGCATTCCCAATAAAGGGCATGGGCACGCGCGCATCGTCAACTTTCCGGAGGGGGTAAGACAGATCAATCCTGCGAGAGCGGCCAGCGTGGCTACGGTCGAGGTACATGCCAACGCAACGAGGGATCCGCAGGGGATATTCGGCTTCACGATCGATCCGATTACGTTTAGCCACACTTGGGAAGAGTGAATGGCGGCAGAATCGCTCCAACGTAGGTATCGGAAAACACGAAAAATGTGGATGTATCTCGAACAACTCTCGAAGGCACGACAAGAGTTGGAAACGATCATCGGGCAGTATCCCGAAGCGGCTGATGAACTCGACCAGTTGCGAGAGGCGGTGGATAGTTGGATTTCCCTTGTTTCAGGATCGAGCTCACCGTCTCGGGACCAGATGAAAGCTGCATATCTCGACGTGAGCATGGCTGTGACGTTGGTGGGAGCGAAGTACCGCGGACAGACCAATCGTATCGCTAGGGCAGCTCAGAAAGTGGATTCTCGGCTCCAAGTGCTCGCGATGGTATAGGAAACGGCTACAGAAACTAGGTGCACTCGCGCCGCGTTGTGGCTGATAACCGGACACAGGAAAATATGACCGACGTTCGATTTATTACTGTGGACGGCGAAGGGGAATTTGCGATTGTGCCAATCGCGCTATGGAACAGCCTCGTAGCTAAAGCTGAGGGTGTAGCTGTTGCAGGACCTGTAGAGGCAGTCCCGACGATCCCCTCGCGCGTGCGTGACGATGTTCTGGACGGCGTTCACCCGCTCAAGGCCTGGCGTCGGCACCGTCGTATGACGACGGCTCAACTGGCCACGGCCGCCGATGTGAGTGCCTCCTTCGTAACTTTGATCGAGACTGGCAAGCGGAGCGCGAGCCCGCAAGTGTTAGATCGCCTCGCGTCCGCACTTGACGCACCCGTTGCCTCCCTCGAGAACAGGACGGCGAGGCCCGAGAATGCGTCTCGCTGCAAAACGTGCGGACGCGAATCGAACAGATGCTGACACTGACGTCAAGGAAAACTTCTTCGGGCCACTTGACAGGAGATCGACATGCCGAAAATCACGGTCGACGGACACGTATTCGAATGTACCGTGCTAAGCGCAGGTGCAATAGTCCGAGTGGATGTTCCGTACACCGTACCCGTGACGGAGACATTGCGCCAGCTGGCGCAGCAGGAAGCGCAAAGGCAGTTTGGCAGGATGCCTCAGATTATTTTTAGAAATGCAAAGCCCCTCAGCTCGACGCAGGAAATTGTGCAATTCGAAGGGGAGGATGAACCGTGGGTCAGTCTTCAGACTGATACTGACACGGAGCGGCGGGCGCGACAAATCGTGAATACTTGGCTTGCGGAGAATAAAGTTGTTGGCCATTTCGCCAACGCCGCTCCGGTTAAATTCATGCATGATCGGAACGATTGGCTCAACATCGGTCGGAGTCTCGATATGCCGACGACACCGGTTGATCGTATCCAAAAGACCGAGGGCTATACCACTCACCAGAAAGCGAACGCGACAGAGCAATCTGCTGAGGTGTACATCAACGGTGGCTACCATACGTTAGGCGCGGTAGTTCACGAGCTCTTTCATACCTTGGCGCATCCGAAGCTGGGCGAAGTATTCGATGGTGTCGGGCCAAACTTGGAAGAGGCGATGACCGAATACCTTACCTGCATGGCGACGCGCTTCTTTTTTCGCACGGACGTCGAGGGGCAGCCGATCTATGTCACAGGGTTGAAGATACTTCGAGCCGGCATTAGCGCAGGTGCGTTTACCGAGTCAGATCTAATTGCCGCCTTTTTTCAGCGTGAGCCGCAATCTGTTAAAAAGATGAGTGGCTACTACTACGATGAATTGAACAGGCCGAAGTGAAAGCGAGGATCACGACTCTCGTGCAAGTAAGCGCAGCGCGAGGCGGCCATTGCGGCCGTCATCGAGTTTGATGCCATGACCCGGGCCGAATTCGCGTCGGTTCCTGAGTACCAGTAGCGACAACGGAAAACATGAGCCAAGATAACGACGCGGGCCGTCTGCCCGGATGGATATTGCTGCTGTCACTGGCCGGGGGCTTTGCCGCTCTAGCGATCTTGTGGGCGTGCCGAGACGCGGGCTTGTCGTGGTGGATCGGTGTGCCGTCAGCTATCGCGGTTGTGGTCGGCGGCATCTTTTTGGAGCGCGCCATCGAGCGCAAATACCTGCCGTCACGGCGTAGCAACTGACAACGGAAAACGATTAGGTCATGCGGAATTTCTTGCGCGCACTACGCTGCAACGCCTGGCTTTGTCTAGGCTGGATAGCTTTCTTGCCAAGCCTATTGGGCTTCGGTACTTCCCTCTGGCGCTTCGCAGGCGCCCTTGACAATTATTCGACCGCGGTGCTTGCTAGCCAAGGGCTCGAACACTGGTTTGCGCTTGCTGCATTTAGTTCAATTCCAATCATTGCGACCAAGAATGGAACCGGGACAGTGAGTGTTTATCGTACAGCGCTCCGTCGCATCGATTACAACATTTGGGCGCTTTCGCATGACGCACAGCCCTTGGCGTTCCCGTGGGAGATCGAGTCTTTGTCGAGCACATATTGTGCTCGGGCTGGCGTAAGAGCCGCCGCCCGCAAGCGAAACTTCGAAAACGAATTGCCGCGCGGATACACGAAGTGGTGGTGCATTATCGATACACGCAAGCGCTATACCCGTGCGAAGAAAGATTGACCGGAAAACAGTCGGCGCGAGAGCGCCCCGCAACGGCCGGTAGCCGGAAACTCTTAACTGGAGAGAGCATTGCGATATCAAATCATTAAGTCAGGTGAGGCTCAAATCAACAACGCATTGAGTAATCTCATTGCCGAAGTGCAGACCGCAATCGGTCAGGGTTGGGAACCCTTGGGTGGCGTCTCGGTAAGTTCTATCGGAGAACCAGGTCGCGACCTTATTTTCGTGGCGTGCCAAGCCATGACCAAGGCAAGCTAAGCAAGATGGCGACGCTGACGAAATTCGCCGCGTCGCCCAGCTGAGTCGGAAAACCGACGCGGCGACGCCTGCGTTTGATAGGCTGGGAAACGATCTAGGGTCGGCATAACGGAACCGCCCCGCTACGGAAGCGCAAAGCGATCTCACCAAGGAGACCACGATGCGAAGCGAGCTTGTTTCGATCCGGGCTTTATTGAACCATTCGCACGCGGGTACGCCACGTTACCGACAGGCGAGAAGTTTGCTGACCGAGCGCCCCTCGAAGAATGCAGGGAAGGAGCTGATTGACGTGATTTGCGACCGCTGAGTGAAATGTACACGAAAATCATCTGTAAAGGTCGTTCGTTGAACAAAGCAGGTTCGAAGGAGCAACCGAAGTTCACCGTGGAGAAATCATGGCCCAGTCCGATGACAGAAGCGATGCCTTCTTGCTGAAAGAATATGACGCTCTGCGCTTAGAAATGCGGGATCGACTGTGTGAATCTTGGAAGCTTGAGAAGTTTGCACTTGGCGGGGCTGCCGCTATCAGCGTCTGGTTGTTTACGCATTTCAAGGAAGTTCCACGTGTGGCCTGGTGGGTGCCGTTCGCATTCTTGCTGATTTGCTCGACGCGATTTGTTGCTATCCAGCTCCATCTCGCGACGCGGGCAGGAATGTATATAAGCCGTGTCGAAGCACATTTCCTCGGGAATAATGGCGGCTGGGAAACGTTTTTTCGTCCACTACCGCTGAATGAAACGATAGCAATCTCCGTAGTATGGATTGCTGCCCTATTGTCGGCCTTCGCTCTGCCCTTCTTAGTCCCTTTGGTTCATCCGATTTAAAATGAAGAGAATCATGGCGATGTGGGCGGGGGCCGTTGTGCTCACAGCCAGCGCAGCGATGCAGATTGCGAGCGCGCACACCCAGGAATGGTATGCGGATCATGTGACTGAGGCACGATCAATGCAATCACGTTTTTGAACGGGTAGGAAAACACCAACATGGACGACGACGATCGCACAACCTCAATTGGCTTGGCTCGATATGCCCACGAGTACATTGAGGCGGCTTCAGTTGTCGACCAAGACCATGCGGGGAAGCATCCTGGTAGTCAAATTTCGCCGATACCGGCCTACTTTTTCGTGCACCACGGCGTCGAACTAACGCTCAAGGCCTATCTCCGCCACTCGGGTGTGACTGTACGCGAACTGGGGTCAAAAAAGTACGGTCATGATCTACATGCTTGCTATCGCAAGGCGAAGGAACTGGGCCTGCTCAAGATCTTCAAAGAGACACCAGACGATTTGATCGCAATGCGGATGCTGGTCGGATTGAATGATCGGCACGGCCTTCGCTATATCCGCACTGGAATGAAGCAGTTTCCGTTGTGGTCCATCGTTGAGCCCTTGGCTGTACGGCTCCATCAAGCCGTAGCTCCGGCGGTGGGGTATCGTTCCTTCGCTAAGACGTACGGGAGCGGCAATCCACCTCCTATTACGCACAGTGAAGATGCGCTTGCCGAGCAGTTTGACATCTTGGCTCGGGCACTCGACGAGCACCCGAAATGACCGGGCAAACAGGCAAATACTGAATGAACATTGAAGCCGCCAATAAACTACAAGCGCAGATTCAAGACAGCCGGCAGAAGTACACCTACTTTCTGTTGACTGCCGCAGGAGCCTGCATTGGGTACGCCGTCGAGAAGGCCACCGGTCCCGCGCTCCAGTGGAAATCCGTCGCGCTGGCAGCGTCGTTGTTCGCTTGGGCGGTCAGCTTCTGGTTCGGATGCCGCGCAGTCAAGCGCAATGAGTACGGATTGCAGTACAACCACGCATGGCATGTGGCGGCGCGCTCGCCGATGGACAAAGTCGCGCTCGACTCCCTTATGACCAGCGAATCGCGGTCGAGTGCATCATCTAGCCGTTGGCAATTTCGCTTCTTCGTTGTTGGCGGTGTTGCCTTCGTGCTTTGGCGGCTTCTCGAATTGCCGCTCCGATAACGGAAAACGCATGCCCCACGCTGCCGCCCATATCGCTTTGGCAGAAGTGCAGCCGATGTTGGCGAGACGTAGCGCGTCCTTGCCTCGGACGGGGCGCTGGCACTACGAAATCAAATTTAAACAGGCACCTCGCCTCGTGTTGCCTTTCAGAGGCTTGCCTGGCAAGGGGGTCTCAAAAGAGGTGTTGCCTTCGGACACTGACGGGTGTTGCGTTTGCACGAAGCGTTGCCACAAGCGTAACCGCGTGCGACGCGCGGCGTGCCCGACACCCCCGAGCATCACCGCGGTTATTGAGCGAACTTCGAGTTTTCAGGTCCCAGCCGTGGGATGGCAAGCTATGACAATCGAGGCGTCTGACCTGATGCACGCCACCGTGCGTGCGGCACCTTTCTCAGACAAGGGCTGGCTGTACGAGTGGAAGGTCGATGGTTTTCGCTGTCTCGTCCGCAAGAGGAGCGGACGAGTTGACCTCGTGAGCAGGCAAGGTAACTCCTTTAATCGTTCTTTTCCCGACGTGGTTCAAGCCGTCGCCTCTGTGCCCGGCGACTTTACGTGGGATGCAGAGTTGACCGTAGGCGACGCGAGAAGCAAAGCGGCCTTCGATCACTTGCAGCAGCGCGCGCGCACTTCGTCTGCCAAGTCCCTACCAGCAGCTGTCAGACGGCACCCTGCCCGTCTCTTCGTCTTTGACATGATGGAGTCGGGCGATACTGACCTCAGAGAACAGCCACTAAACGAGCGCAAGGCGTGGCTGCGTGATTCGTTCGATGACACGGAGACGCTTATATACGCTAGCGGTGTTGTCGGGGTCGGCGTGCTGGTTTTCCAGGAGGTTCGCAAATACGGCTTCGAGGGGATGGTAGCAAAGCGTCTCTCCTCGCCCTATCGGCGTGGCCGTACCCGCGACTGGCTCAAGATCAAGAATCCCGACTACGAGCGGCGGGCCGCGCTGGGCGAACGATAGCGCGCGCCGCGAGTCATGCTTCCCCCCATTTTCCGGTGCAGTTTCGCGGCGTGAGCCGGACAGTCGGCATGACGACTCCCGCAAGTGTCTGGACAAGTGTGCGCTATCGCACACAGCGCAGATCCTGATGTAAGAATCGTGTGCCTATGCTGGACCAGCGATTAGCCGGCCGCAAGTGGTGCGCGCGGCACGCCCCGGAATTGCAGACACGTGCCTGATCGTCAATCGGGTTGCATCAAACCGCTGGAGGGAGGTAAGCCATGTCAGACAGCACCCCATATCTTGTCGAAAAGTTCGGAGAGGCAGAAAAAATCCTGTCGGCTTTCTTGGATGCCGAGAACAATGCCGATCAACTAGTCTCGATCAAGCTGCGCCCGGTTGCAACTAAGCCGGGTTCGCCGGTCCCCTTCCTGTACAAGGAAGACTACGACGAAATCTACGCCTGCCTTGCGACCCTCGGCACGTCGGTCGGTGATAGCCAGCTCGTGCAGTATGGACCGGGCACTGCGACTGTATACCGGCTCGACACTGGGCACTGTTTCCTCTTCATCGAGCATGAGACAGGACCCGACCTTATAACCAATCTGCCCGACCTTATCGCCTATCTGCACGCCGCGCGTGACGTGCTCGAAGCAGCAACGCCAGCGCTGTTGGCGCTTCCACCCTTCCTCAGGGCTGTCAACAAGGTTGCCAAGGTCATTCAGAAATTATCCAAGGATCGCAGCATGGGCAGTCCTTACAACGAGATCGATGTGATTCGGCGGACGGCGAAAGGCGAGCGCACGCTGAGAGCGCTCCGCGCACCCGAAAACCCGGAGGAAGCGATCCAGACTGTCAATGAAGTAGTGGGCTACAACCTGGCACTGGGGCACTGGCAACTCGTCGCGAACGGGTATGTAGGCGACTTGTGGATCGAGAGCGTAAACGGGGACACATTTGAAGGCGCGGTCCAGGACGACGGGAACGTCATTCGCGCGCTCGAAGGCCCGAAAGGCACCAGTTCACCAACGTGGAACGCGGCAGCGGGGCAGGTCGTTTTCGCAAGGACGCTTGCGAACGGAGAACTCCAGACCTTCACCGGATATATCTTTGATCGCAACGTTCAGCTTCTCGCAGACCGAGTTATCAATGAACTGCACCAGCCGCAAGCCTACCCGTACCCGGGCCCTGCTCTGGCTGGAACCTTCACCGCAAACAAATACGAAGCCCGCGAGAACTTTGGCTGGTTTGCCCTTTATATGCCGATCGAACCGTAACTTGGTCACTCATTGGCTTTCAAACCACGGCCCTGGCCGAGGCGGGATGGACGTACCCGCTGTATAGCGGGGCACCGGCTGATCACCGGAAAAATCGCGTGAAACGCAACACAGTGGAAGGTGCTTGTTAAAATTCGACGGTTACCGTGTGCTGGCAGGTACGATGCCCAGTGCCTTGAGGACGCGCGGAGGCTTGGACGCGACCGCGTGGTTTCCAGAGCTGGTCGCTTCATTGGAACAGTTTCCAGCCGGTGCACACATTCTCGACAATGAGGTGTGCGTGCTGGTCGAGCTCGCCCGGTCAGACTTCAACCAATTGCATGAGCGCGCTCTTCGGCGACGTTGGTATCGTGGAGCCGCACCAGTCGTGCTATGTACGTTCGATTTGCTGGTTCACAATGGAAAGGACATCCGCGGGCTTCCAATTGAAGAGAGGAAGGCGCGACTCCGTACCCTGGTTGCTGGCGTGCCTGCCGTCCTGTTTGTGGACAGCGACGATGATGGCGACTGGCTCTAGCGCGGTGCGTGGCCTGAAGCTCGAAGGGGTTGTAGCAAAGCGCGCCGGCAGTCTGTACGTGGCTGGCGAGTCATCAGATTGGCTCAAGATCAAACGTCCCGGCGCGGTGACCGCGGGAAGTTTTCACCGAGCCATATGACACACAGGAAAACGGGCGACGCGAGAGCGACATGGCGAGCTACAAGGACATACAGACGTTCGTGAAGCAGCGGCATGGGATCGTCGCGCAAACTTGGTGGATTGCGCACGTAAAGGAACTGAACGGACTGCCGCTGCGAGGTGCGCGAACGGTCGAGCGTGTGAAACCTTGCCCGCCTCAGTGGCGCGCAGCAATTGAGGAAGCCATGCGTCATTTCGGCTGGCTTCGCTGACAACGGAAGACAGGGCAACGAGATGGGTAGCAAGCGATATCGAGGTAAGCGCTGCGTGTACTGTGGCCGCGATGGCGTGTCCGATACGGGCGATCACGTGATCGCCCGCGGCTTCTTCCTCCCATCGGAGCGCGATCAGTTGCCACAGGTGCCTGCCTGCAATCAATGCAATAACGAAAAGTCTCGCATTGAGCATCACCTGTTGACGATCTTGCCGTTTGGTGCTCGGCACGCCGCCGCGACTCGCACACTAAACGAACTTGTGCCGGGACGCCTCCAGCGCAATGAACGGCTGCACCGCGATCTTCTCGCGGCATGGAACCGGCAATGGCGCGGGGCGTACGCCCCACGAGGGGTGTCGCAGGTCATGCTACCACTCGACAGTCGTCTGGTCACTCGTCTATGCGAGTACATGATGGTCGGGCTTGCGTGGCATCATTGGAAAGCAGACTTGGCACCACCGAACCAGGTGCGCGCTGATTTTTTTAACCCCGCTGGTGCGGCGAGCTTCGAGACTCTGTTTGCAAATTCGCGCTGGGGCAAACGGCTCGATGTGACACTCGGAGCAGGGACGCTCGTTTATCGTGCGGCTCAGGATCACAACGCACCTTCGCGGACGATTTGGCGCTTCTCAATATATGGAGCGGTGATGGGCGGCGTACCCGGTCAGCCGCACGTCAGGGCGGACGCCATCTTCGGGCTGTCGAATCCGGCACCCGAGAAGTAGGAAAACGAGGCGAAGCGCGCGGTAGGTAGAAACATAGGAGACCAACGATGCCGAAGTGTTCGTATGAAAGGCTTATACCTCTCGCTGCTCTTCTTTTACCGATGACTGGGTTCGCACAGGTCGAGTGCCCTGCGACAACCATTAACAAGTGGAGCCCCTTCGCGACCGTTGAGAACGTGCAAGGAGTGAGCGTGCGTTGCGAATGCGGTAGTAACCGTCACGTATGGGTGCAGATGATGAATAAGACCGATGAGAATTTACAGCTGCATTGGAAGGTGACGTTTTCAAGTGCGCCGGCGAGGGAAGGTGTTGCGTTCGCAGCTAACCACGACCTGACTCAGCCTATCGACGCGGGATTGGGCCAGATTTGTCCAGTTGACAATGCTGACGACAACTACGTGACTGTCGAAAATCAGCCCTCACCGGTTCACCAGCCCATCCCGGTGCATCCATGAGGCGAGTGCGATAGGAAACCACGACCGTAACAGCCCCCAACGGCTCTTTTTGATTCCGTCTCTAAGAGAACTGCGCATGCAGCCTACCTCGGACCTCGTCTGCCGATCGAGTCTTTCCGGTAAACTGTCTTTCTTCTTATGGAGACATGTATGCATCGGATCGTGAAAGCGCACTTGGAAAGCTTCGTGACGAGCTTTGGGCTCGAGGCGGACGAGGAGGCAGTCCAGTTCGAGAAGTTCGCAACCCACTGCGTGCTATCCAGTCGCTTCAGCGCCACCTTTGATCTAGACGACGTATCTACGGGTCCAGGCGACGAGGGAATCGACGGCGTGGCCGTCGTTATCGATGAAATGGTGACGGCCTCGGTCGAGGAAGCGCAAGCGATCTTTGCGTCGCAACGCCGAAATCATGACGTAGACGTTCTGTTTGTGCAGGCGAAGCGATCTGAAAGCTTCGATCTTGGTGAGTTTCTCAAATTCAAGGAGGGCATCCTTCGCTTTGCCACGCAGACGCCGTATGCCGCGACCGATGCGGTGTTGTCGGAAGCCCGGCAGATGTTCGATGTCGTCCTCAAGGAAGTCCCGAAGGTGCGCAATGGCAAGCCGTCGCTGACGGCGCGCTTTGTGACTACTGGACAATATCAAAAACCTGCCGCGCTTGAGACGGCCCTTTCCGATTTCCTGACGCAGCTTGCGGCGCTCGGACTGTTTCATGATATCGATGTGCGGTTCATCGATCGCGATGAACTGACCCGATTGTGGGTCGGCACGTACTCGGGTACAAACGCGAGCTTGCCTGCATTCAGCACCGCGGCGCTGCCGAACATCGCAGGGATCGATGAGGCTTATCTCGCCGTGGTGCGTGCTAGTGACTTCGTGAACAACCTGCTAATGACCGAGGACGGTAACCTTCGGACGCAGGTATTCGAAGAAAACGTCCGATCGTTCCTAGGCCACGATAACCCAGTGAACCAGTCGATCGCAGCGACATTAGAGTCAGATGCAGCAAGTCGCTTTCCGGTGCTAAACAACGGCATCACTATAGTCAGTCCTGACGTGAAGCTTCAGGGCACCACGCTGCATCTGACGAACTACCAGATTGTAAACGGCTGTCAGACCTCGAACGTCCTCTTTGAGAATCGTGATTTGCTTGGTGACGTGATGGTGAACATTAAGGTCGTCAAGACTCAGCTTGAGGACGTATTTTCCGAGCTTGTGCGTGCGACAAATAGCCAGACGAGGGTTGAGGACACGCAATTTCTCTCGTTGCGACCAATCATCAAGCGTGTCGAACAGTACTACAACACCTACGATGGTGCCGAGAGTCGCCTCTATTTGGAACGTAGAGACCGGCAGTACGTCGGTCAAGATATTCCCGCTACTCGTATCTTTTCCCTACACAACGCCGCGAAGTGTGTTACCGCAATGTTCTGTAACCGGCCCGAACTAGCCGCGCGGTATCCCAAGCAGATGTACGAAGAGCTGACCGAGGTGATCTTTGCAGACTCCACCAAGGAAGTGGTGTTCTATGCCGCTTGTGTGACGATGTACAGATTTAACTTACTGGTGGGGAATAGCACCGTCCCGCAAAACATGAAGCGCTTCAAATGGCACATGCTGTCATTGGTGCGTGCGATGGTGTGTGGGCCTGAGGTATTGCCTTTGAACTCGAAACAGGTGGAGAAGGCGGCTCAGAAAATCATCGACGTGATGGGACAACACGGCCAATCGGCAACGGACGTCTTCGAGAAGATCGTCCGCGTTTGCCAAGGTTTGGGAGAGGTGTCGACTGACCGGCTCAAGCGCCAGGCGATCTTGGGCGAAATGCTTGTGATGGTCTGAACATGTCTACCGCATCGTGGCCGTTCGACTGCTCGGGCAGAGATCCCGCTAACCGCGAGCGTCGTGAACGGTGAGACCGACGTTACGTATTGCGGTGTGGAGTCACAAGTTGGCTTCGGCAAGAGGCTGGCACAGGAAAACAAGACAAGAACGGACGCGCTTCTATGAAACTGAAGGCAATCATAGTATTGCTTGCCATTCTCGCGATTTCGCGATCTGCTTTCGCTTGGTGGCATGACTCGGTGGACTACTACTACGACCACAAAGTCGACGCGATGAATAAGTTACACGAGTGCCAGGAAGACGCACTGAACGCCTCACCTGCTGGTTCTCGCCAGCGCGCGGTGTTCGCTGCGATTTTACAAATGGGCGAACATAGGACGGCCGTACCTCGCGAATTTGGCATTACAGAAAGTGAGTACTTGGACGGCTTCGACGCACTGATGCGCACATCCAACGAGTGCTGGAACGCGATCACGGCTCTTCGCAGACCGTGAGACAGGAAAACGGATGCCCCACGCTGCCGCCCATATCGCTTTGGCAGAAGTGCAGCCGATGTTGGCGAGGCGTAGCGCGTCCTTGCCTCGGACGGGGCGCTGGCAGTCTGTACGCGGCTGGTGAGTCATCTGACTGGCTCAAGATCAAGCGACCCGGCGCGGTGACTGCGGGTAGTTTTCACCGGGCCATATGAAACATAGGATACCAGGCGCTTGAGCGTCCCGCACGGCCGAGCCGCAGAGCAAAGCAAGCCGTGACGACGCGATGACTATAGGCGGACTTGAGCAACATCAGCGAAACCGGTCTTTGGCTGACACCTGTCGTGAAATCGAGATCATTCTCTGGAGCTAAACGATGACTGAGATGACTGATAACGCCAAGACAACAACAGATGACGCAAAGAAGCGCATCGATGAAGACTATACGGAGTTCCGCAAGGCAGCCCGATGGTGGAGTGCCGCCTACAACGGCTTCCAGTTTGGGGCGGCGATCCTTAGCGCCTTAGCAGCATTGGTGTTGAAGCTCGACGTGATAAGCGACGTGAATATACGCAATGACTGGGGTGCAGGACTCGCAGCGGCTTCCGCGCTGCTGATAGCTATATTGACGACCGGTCGCTTCAAAGACAAGTGGCAGGCCAATCGCGTGGCAGCGTTTGCCGTGCGGGATCAGAGTTATGAGATCGCAAAAACGAACGCAGACCCAGATAAAATATTGTCCAACCTGCAAGACATCGGGCTGACCAGAAACAATGCCATTGTTGGCCTGCCCAGCACATTGCCGCATGAAGATAAGAAATCGAAAACCGGGTGACGCGCGAAAGGAGACCGCCATGACATGGAAGTCAAGATGCGCTGCGATTTTTGCGCGCGCGAAAATGCGACAACCGGAGCGCCAATGCTAAAACTCGTCGCACGACCGGCTCACTCAGCTGAGGCGGACCTGCTCGAGGGTAACGAGTAGGAACCCTTGTTCCTGCGGGATTTGGCGGGTCAAGTAACGCTGCGCATCGATCCCGAGCAGGCATGGACGCACGACAGCCTGGAGGCGGCTCTGCAGCGCGTTGACCTGAAGACATTCGTGGCCGAAGAGTATGGCGCGGACGCCTTCCTCGGCGGCCAGTGGATCGGTAGTTCAGAAGTTTATGGAGTAAAAGGCATGCACGAGCACCATGCCCTGGTGGGTATCGCGGTTGACCTCACGTTCTTCTGGATCTGGCGGCATATCAATGGGTCGTGCCGACTAGCGGCGCGCGGCGGATTGGGGGCGTCGCTGGGATGTCGGCGGTCTTTGCCGGATATCTCGAACTCAGCGCAAGTTTCTTTGCTCGTTGGGGCGCCTCCCGCTCCTTTGACGCGTTGGCGATTCCGCTCACGCTGTTCGAGAAATCCGGCGTGCTTGCCGTGTTCGCGGCCTTCGCATTGCTCGTTCTGGTGAACCGCGGCACAAGTCACGCCGCGACGGCCGCGAACTGATGGAGCACTCGCGGCGCCCAAACTCACAGGGGTTTGCGCGAATGACCGTTAGTCTCATTTCCCGCTCTCAACACTGACGCGCTAGCGGCTTCGGTTCACGCAAGGGCAAACGGCCGCAACGTCGGAATGCGTGCGCTTCTTATCGCTCAACGCCCGGATCTTGTTCGGGATCTGTCCGGTCGCTGCTCTGATCCGGATCGGTGTTGCGCGTATTGCCCTCACTGCGTCCATCGCGAATCTGCCGAGCGAGTGCTCGCACTGCCGCATCGTGCTGGCGTTGCGCCTGACGCCGCTCGACATCCTCCGCGTCAATCTGCGCACGCCGCTCGTCCATGATGTCGTTGAGCGATGCGTCATCGAAGCGAACCGTCATGCGCAAGTCCGCCGCCATTCGAGCTGCCTGCTGCTGGAAATGCGCCGGGCCTTCAAGATGGATCTCGCGCCCGAACTTTTGTGCCGCCAGACGCAGCGCGTTCTCGATGGCAGCTTCCTGGGTGGTCCAGACGCGAACCGCGCTCCCCTCATCGGACATGACACTGATACCACCCAGCTTGTACGTGACCACGCCGTACCGGTCGACTTCGTGGGTCAGCCCGCCGGCGTAGACAATCGCATTGTCCTCGCGCTCACGTGGCGGCCGCAGCGACAACCCCTCATGCGCCGGAGGGTCGATCGGACGCAGGCGCCGCAGTTCGCGTAACGCCGCTGCATCGCCCCCTTGCGCCCTCTCCCGCAGGAATTCGCGGTAGTGCTCGCCAAACGGAAGGCGTGACGTGCGCCGCAGTGCCACCCTCTCCCCCTCGATCGACGCGCGCAGGATCTTGTCGCGCTCGACCTTCTCCATGCGCGCGAGCGAGAGCGCCGCACGCCGCCCGGCCCGGTTCAACGCGTCATCTCCCTCGATGCGTGAGCGCGCGGCCTTGTACTCGCCCACGGAAGCCTGACGCCGCGTCTTTTCGCTGGCTCGCTGTGCCTCCCATGTGCCGCGCTCCCGTGCAATCTCCGCCTCACGATGCCCCTGAAAATCCTTCCAGAGCGACAGGTGCGGCGCCCGCACGGGAGCGTGAGATGGCTCCTGGCCCAGCTGCCGTGCGTACGTGTCACGCAGGATGCGCGCGGCCTCGACCCAGGGCAGGTGCATCTCCTTCGTGAGAAAGTCTGAGACGTTGAGATTGCGTGAACCGCACTGGATACGGTCGCTGCCGTCGCGCCCCTTCGTGACTGCGTACTTGCTCGCAATCAACCCGTGGCTGTGCGCCAGCGCGGCCAGCAGGCGGCCCGCATCAAGTGACTGCCGGATCTGCTGGAACTCCCCCAGCACGGCGCTGTGGCTGCGATACTGCCGCTCTACGTGATCGCGCGCGTGCTGGTGCAGTGCGCTGTCCGTCTCGCGGCCAGTGGACTCGCGTGCGCGTTCATTGAATCGGCCCCGCTCGCGTTCCGGGCGCACGCGGCTTGCCGCCCGCGTTGAAGCAGGACCTTCGTCAGCGCGACGATGCACCGAATGACGTGCACCGGACTCCATGCCCTCGCCGAAGGCCCACATTCGCATCTCGGCTTCCTCAAGGCCCCCGAGTGACGCAGCCGCGACGCCCTGGGCAGCTGCGCGATGCCCAGCCGCTGCGCCATCCAGGAACCCCGGCACGTCGCGCAGCGACCCGATGTCTGCGAGCGATCCGCCCTCCGCTTCCGGCGCATACGGGTCGATAAACTCGATGCCGCCTTTCAGCCCGAACGCCTCAATTTCGAACTTTCGCGCGCTGCCGGCGATCATCACCGCCCGCTCGTCCCGCCCGGCATACGCAAACGCCTCGTACATGCCTTCTACCTCAGCATCGAGGCCGCTCAGGCGCGCGCGCGCGACGCCCTCGCCTTGTCGGCCTGCTCCTGGGCGAGTGCCAGGCCATCGCAGCGCTTCAGGGAGTGCGGCTCCGACGTCTCCCATGTGTAGCGATGCATGATCCGGCAATAGCAGCGTAGCTCGTTCCTGGCCGATTCCATCCACATCGATGCCGGGCACACTTCGCAGACGGTCGGCGGATTCGGTCGCTTGGCCCTCTCGATCTGGGCCAGCGTCAAGCTCACGATCGATTCCGATCCCAGCACTTCTCCCGTTGCCTCGTCTACCCGTTCCTCCGGCAGCGGGGGCAATTTCCGGCCGCCCGTCGACGTAGCCAGGGTGCCATTCGGCGCCGATGCGCTCGGTGTAGCCTCGTTGCTCTCGTTGAATGTGCTCATGAATGTGGTCCTCGCTGAAACGATGGTAAAAGCGCTGCTCGCGCTCGGCCAGCAGCGCCTGCCGCGTCTGCGCGTCGGCCTGCTGATAGAAGGGGTAAGCCTTGAGATTCCCCCCGTTGAAATACTTCACTTCCTTCGAGCGCACTTCGTGCCACTCGGCAAGCGTTGCGCCCAGGTCGTCCGGCGTAGGCCGCGCGGCGCCTGCCTCGGAATACGCGTCATCAAAGCGTGAGCCAAGCACCGCTTCCTTGCGGTGCGCCTCGAGCTCGATGAACTCACGCGAGAACACGTACTCCTTCAGGTTCACGCCTTTTGCGGCGCCCTCGGGCTTGACGTTCTCGTATTCGGACTCACGCCCCTCGTTGCGGGTGCGCCGCTCGCCGAACTCGTCCAGCAGCGCCCGGAAATCCTCCTGGCGCTCGATGCCTCGCTCGAGGACCGCTTCCAGAATCGCCGCCTTGAGTTCGCGGCCGCCGCCGGTGAACATGTCGCCCTTGTAGCGCGCAATCATCTCCGACGCGTCCGTGAGGTCCGCGCGCCGGTGATCTTTCGGGCTGGCGAGGCCATAGCGCTGGTTGACGTGCTCCTGGAACGCGTCGACATAGCGCTCCTGGTACTTGACCATCGCGAAGGGGTCAAGCTTCTGCCCGCTCAGCAGGTTTTCCTTGGGCACGACGATATGGATGTGCGGCTTGCGCACGATCCGCTCGCCGCTCTTGCGGTGCTCGTAAGCCTTCACGCGTGGCAGGTGCGCCTCTGCGTAGAAGCAGTACTCCTCCGGCCGGTAGGCGGCGAACATGAAGCGCTCGAAATCCGCGGTGATGTCCCGCAGCATGCGCTCGTCGACTTCATCTTCGCGAAAGGACAGGGTGATGGTCAGGTAGCGCTCGCCGTCGCTCTCCATCGCCTCGATGATGTGGTTAGCCAGATCCAGGTCGCCCGCGAGGATGACCCGCTCGTCCAGTTCATCGCGTCCCAACTCGCGACCTTGCTTCTGTCCAGTTTCCAGGTACTCCTTAACGCCGGCCACGTGCCCCTTGATACGGATCAGCATGTCTAGTCGATGCTCACCAGGGTGGCATTCAGGTATCGGGAGATGAACTGCAACTCATCCAGCAGGCGTTCATAGGTCGCCTCGGTGAGCTTGCCCTTGACGTGTTCTGCGTTCGCCCGGTGCGCGAGCTGGTTGATGTTGTTGCCCGCCCTGCTGACGATGAATAGAAGCCGCTTGCGATCAACGGTCGGCCTCTGGCGGGCAACGATCTGCGTGCGGTTCTCAAGTACTGCCTGCCGGAAAAATTCCGACTGCGTGAGCCCCGACTGATCAACCTTCGCCAGATACGCCTCACGATCCTCGTCCGTGAGCCGGAATGCGATCGGCTTGCCGAGCCGCTTTGCGGGCATCTTCTCTGCCAACTTTTCAGCCTCTCAATGCACGCGGCACGTGTCCGCTTTTCACGCGATCGTCGATCGCTGGTGTGGTTTTCCACGCGGCCCCGGCCGCGGGGGTTTCAAAGGGGGAACCCCTTTGGCACGTGGTATTTTACGGGGCACGTAGTGACCCGTAAACATACCTGTCGTGCCTCAATCGTCTCCGCAAATTACACGTCATCGCACGTGCGGGTCACTCTCGGGTCACTCTCGGGTCACACGGTCGGATTGACTCCTATATCGGGTCACTCTCGGGTCACTCTCGGGTCACTTCCGGGTCACATCGAAAAATCGGTGAGGAGTCCCCTCAATGCCGAATAAAACAGCGGAACACAGAGGCCCAACCGGATTGCCCCGGCGCTGCGCGCCGGGTCGCCGCTCTCCCCAGTGCCTGCGGCACCGGGTCCCCGTGCGGCTCAATCCGGGCGCGACGGCGCGCGCCATGCGGTAGCGGTGCGCGGCTGCTCTATGATGGCTTGCAGAGAGGGGGGGCGGCTTGGGGGTGGCGGGATAAGTTCGCGCGTGAGGGGCGCAAGGGCGCGGAGGACGCGGCCCAAAAGAAAATGGCGGGGTGTGCAGCAACACGCCCCGCCCTGCCTGCCGTTAAACCTAGCTGGAGTCAAACGGATTCGGCACCCGGAATTCTAGCGCGCCTGCGCCGTTCCCGGTCGATAAATCTGGCGTGGTCTAGGCCAATACGATTCCGTACCACGGTTCAAAGCGTGCGAGCAGTGACCATGCCTCGCCGCGCCTGAGATAGATGAGGCCGTGCAAGTTGCGCTGCATGGCCGTGCGGCATTGCTGCGCGACCTGCTGCGCGGTGGTGCAGTAGACTGAATGCGCGCCAGGCTGATAGATCCGGTATATGGTCACGCCTGCCCGCACGGTTGCACGCTCACGCTGCGCACGATGTCATCGTGTGAAAGGCCCGCATCGTCTCGCATCTTCCAGTGCTGGCCGCTCGCGCGGTTGCGGAGATAGATATACGTGACGTTTCCGCTGTAAAACTCGCACGACATGAACGACTCGAACCCGCCCCCACCCTGCCAGTTCAGCGGCGGCAATACCTCTAGCGCTTCGTAATACTCACGCTCCGTTATCGCCTGCGGTGACTGCTTCAACATGGCGGACTGCTGCCGGAGAAATTCCGCCTCATCGCACAGAATCGCGCCGGGGTAGTCCTCCGCGATCTCTTCCAGCGTGCGGCCTTGCCAGTAGGAAATAAACCGCCCGTCCTGCGTCTCGCGCGCGTAGTCGATGGCGTGCGCCGTGCCAGGCACATAGAAAACCTTGTTCATGCTCTCACCCGCTCCGTGCTGTTTCATGTTCTGCCTGTCAGTCTGTCCGGATCAACCGGGCAAGCTCGACGCCTGCCCGGTCGGTCAAGGGCTTAGCCCTTCAGTTGGCGCATTTCCTCGGCGAGAATCCACAGCGCGCGGTTAAGCTTCACATTCTGGTCAATGCCCGTAACCGGGCGCGTCATGCTGCGGCGGCCTGCCGCGTTGCGTCCGTTGAGGCCGCCACGAACGATGTTTTCCTGAACTTTGTTCAAGGTTGTCCAAAGATCCGGCGCGCGATCCTCCCAGCGGCGCACACCCAACAACTGGCGCTCGGTGACGGGCGGCGGCGTCGTGTCGCTCGGCTCGTACTTGAGCGAGAGGGCAGCGCGCGCGAAAACGGTCTGCTCTGCCTCGCTCAGCGTCAGCGCCTGCATGCCTTCGCGCTGCTCGTCTACCGCTTCGAACGAACTGAGCACGCGAATTGCGCCCTCAATCACGTTGTCCACCACGTCGCCCTTGTGGGGAATGCGAATGTCGTCAAGCACGTCGCCGCAAACCATGCCGTTTTTGCAGATGTGGCGAAAGTGGCCCGCGAGCATCTGGTACGAGCTGCTGCCGTTGTGGCTGTTGAGCAAAATGATCTCGTTTGCCCCTGCCGCCGTGATCTGGTTGACGTGGCGGAGCCGGATCATGTGTTTCGTGTAGTCGCGGTTCGCGTCGTCACGAACGCGGGTCTGCGCGACCATGAAAGGCGAAAAACCCTCGTCCTGAAGCTTGGCGAGCACATCGCCAGTCGAGATATACGCATAGCGCTCCGAGCGGCTTTCGTGCGCTTCGCGCGCGAAGATCGAGGGCGCAACGGCGCGCATCTGGTCTTCGGTCAACGGGACTTCGGAACGGTACTCATGGGCGTTACGGCCAAACTTGGATGCGAGTCGCATGTGATTAACTCCAGCTAGGTTTTCAGGGAGCCGGGGGGCGGTTGCTGCCGCTTTCCTCCGGCTATCGTCGCGCTGTGCAGTGCGTCGATGTAGTTATTATTCCAGGTCGGTCGTCTTTTTTCAACAAGTATCGTGCTTGTTTATAGTGTTTATATTTCGCTTCGTTACAACCAGATGTAATGGACTCCGAACAATTTTTTAGCCACGTAAGGCCGGGCATACCCCCTTCCTGCAAGCTATCTGGGCAGAGTGGACCGCTGGCCTAACGCGCGCGCCGCCGCGCCCGGATTGAGCCGCACGGGGACCCGGTGCCGCAGGCACTGGGGAGAGCGGCGACCCGGTGCGTAGCGCCGGGACAATCCGGTACAGACGTGGTGCGGGGGCGGTGTTTCGTGGCAAGCAGCCGCAGGCTGCGTGATTCCCCCGCGCGAGAGCGCGGGGGCTGGAGTGGCGAAGACCGTCTTGCGGACGGTCCCGTGATCAGAGGAAGTAGCGGCGCGGCAGCATGGTCACAAAAACGACGCTGCCAGGCTCGTCAAGGACGCGCGCAAGCGAGTGCGTGTTAGCCCAGCCTGCCGTGAACGGCGCGGAATAGACCGTCTGGGGCAATCCGCTCTCGTCCGCTGCAAGGACAGCAAGCGAGATTGCTGCGTCACGCCCGAAGAATTCCATCGTCAACCTCCATATCGATACGCCAGGGGATACACCCGGGCGGGTAGCATCCCGCCCAGGCAAGCTAGCCGTTTAAAGTCCGTCCGTGATTTCGACGGGGTTCTCCCAGGGTTGCCAGTCCGGGGCGGCGCGCAGGCTGTCGCGCACCGCACGCAGGTCGCGAATGGCGGCACATACGCGCCGCTCGGCCTCGTCTCGCGTGTCGCAGTCCTCGGACGTTGCTAGCTCAACCAGCAGAAAGCTCAACAGCGAGTCACGGCACTGCTTCTGTTCGTGCCGGTATTCTTCCTCGCGCTCAAGCTTGGCAAGGTGTGCGAACTCGCCTCCCGCGTAGCTGGCGAGCACCGCGCGCTGCGCCGGATTCAGCCAGGGGCGCGTGCGCGCGAGCCGCAGTGCCGTGGCAAGCTTTTCCCGCACCGCTGCCGTGGGCGCGATGCCTCTATCGCTGGCCCCGTCCGGCACGGCTGCCAGGGCCGCTTCCAGTGCACCGGCGAGCGTCGGGGAAGCGGCGAGCGTGCCTGCCGTGGCCAGGTTTCTCACAACGTCCTGCAACGCGTCACACTGTCCAGCGTCGTCGGCGCACCATCGCGCGACATCAACACTCAACGGCTCGCGTCCGGGTACGTTCCAGGGGAAAGCGTGCAGGACCACTTCGTGAAAAGGTTTGGCTACGGCGTGGTAACCGAGCCGGAACGCGCCCTGCCCATGGGGGGCGCTGACGCGCGGCGCGATGTGAGCAGGGATAGTGAACGGCCCGACCTTCGCGCCAGGTGCCCCCTTCGCGGTGATCTGGGCAATCAGTTCGTCGTGGCGTGCCAGTGGCACGCCTTCGGCGGTCCATGTCGCGCGCAGCGCGACCTCTGGGTGAAGGGCCGGGTTATTGCTTCCGGTCGGTGCGTTCATCAGTTCGCTCATGTTGGCTCCGGTTTCGGCCAGGGCAGGAAGCCCGGTCATGCGATGCATTGTACCGGCTCCCCACATTATATACAAGTGTTGCGCTTGTTTATATTTCGCTTCCATGCCGTGGATCGTGTCGCAAAAAACCCCGCACGTGGCGGGGTTTCGGTGTAGGTCAAGCGTCCGATCAAGCGGCCATCGCCATCGTTTCATCCTCGCGCGCCTCGGACGTGGCGGCGGGTTCGCGGTCCTCTTCCGGCGCACCGCTCACCGGCGCGTCGTCGGGCGCTGCGTCTGCCGCTTCCTCGGCTTCCTCGTCAGCGTCGTCGTCCATTGCGTCATTGGAGCCCATGTAGTAACTCGGGATGGCAGGCACTTCACGATTGCGCAGCACGCCTGGAAGCCAGCCGGTCCCGGCGAGCCGCGCCTCTGCCGCCTTGACTGCTTCGCCCTTCTTCATGCCGGTGAGGGCCGCTGCCGCTTCGCCGCCAACCGCCTCCGTCACGGCCTGCCCGATGCGATCTTTCGATACGTGGTTGAGGTAGCCGCCTGCCGACACCTGCCAGTGCCGCGTCATGTCAAGCTCAAGCGCCTCCGATACCAGGTTAATTGCGTGGGGCTGGTCCGTACCGCTCACGCCGTCCATGAGCGCCGCCACGCAGTAGGCAAGCAGCCCCGTGGTGATATCGTCGTCAGCCTCCATCAGCCACGGCATCAGGTGCTCGGGGTTCGACGGCATCAGGTTGCGCCACTTGTCGCGCTGAGACTGGATTTCCTGCCAGACAGCGCTTTCCGCCAGATCGTCGGCTGCACGCACCATGGCATCGTCAGTAGGCCGCACGTCCATCTGCAGCGCGCTCGAATGGCGCAGTGCGCCAAGTCGCCCGTCAAACACCTTCGGGATCAGCCTGTGCAGCAGAACGGCGATAGCGACGCGTGGGTTAGCCGCAAGCTCGACGCGCACGGCAGCGGTGCGGTGCGCGGTCAGTCGGCGGCACAGTGCCTCGCTGAGTTCGGGCTTCGCCTTCTTCGGTGCTTGTGCGGCGGTCACTGAGGGGACGCTGCCGGTTGCCGCCTGTTCGCGTCGCAGAAGGCCACGCTTCACGACAAGCTCCCCGCCCCTGCCAACCATCACAAATGCCCCTGCAGCCTGCTTCTGCGCGTCAGTCCACGCCTGCAGGCTAAGGTCGAATGATTCGAGCGCTTCCTTTGCTGCGTCCTCGGCATCAGACAACCGGCTTTCAAGTTCCTCGTCGGCCTCGCACTCGCTGTCGTAGTACTCGCACAGCGCCGCGCCTGTCTGCTCAACCTGCTCGGCCAGCGCCTTTCGGGTGGCTTCCTCGTCCGGTGTCATGTCACGCATCGCGGGCCGGTCCTGGCCGAAGAACACCAGTTCCTGCTGTCCGCCGCGTGCGCGGACCTCGATCCACTGCCAGCCTTCGTTCCGGACTTCGGCGGCGGCGGCTTCGAGCTTTTCCGCCACCAGGCGGTTGAGCAATTCATGGTCAGCGATGTAGCCAGCATCTTC
The DNA here is from genome assembly GCF_021390645.1 of Paraburkholderia flagellata. GTDB lineage: Bacteria > Pseudomonadota > Gammaproteobacteria > Burkholderiales > Burkholderiaceae > Paraburkholderia > Paraburkholderia flagellata. The sequence continues at coordinate 65,564 of NZ_JAJEJT010000006.1, read as the reverse complement.
CCCGCTGAACAGGTCGCGACGCACATACCCGCCTGCCGCCTCGTAGGCTTCAACCGTCACAAAGCGCAGCGTGTCGCTGGTGCGGATGTCCGTTTCGTCTCCAATGATGGCTTCGCGCAGATGGTACGGTTGACGCTGCCAGGACTGCTGTGCGCCGAACCAGATGCGTTCCTGCGTTTCGTGGTCCGATGCGAGGACAAGCGTCGTCGCCTGGTCCCAATCCATTTCGTCCGTGCGAAACAGGTCCATCAGTTTCGGTGCGAGGCTTGCGAGCTTGACGTGGCGACGCACAGCCGCCTCCGACACTCCGAACACCGATGCAATAAATCCGGCCTCCCGGCCATCCTGCAGCAACAGGGAAAACGCCAGCGCCGTGTCGGCCGGGTGCATGTCGCTGCGTTGCTTGTTCTCGCTCAGGGAGCGCAGCAGCGCATCTGCTTCCGCGACGATCAGCACGGGCACCTGGTACGCGTCCGTGATGCGCCCCTGTTCGAGCAGCAGTTGCAAAGCAGCCAGGCGGCGCTGACCCGCGCAGACACCCAACTGCGCATTCTTGCCCCGCTTGCCCGCAATTCGGTGGACGACAAGATTCTGGTTCACGCCCTGCGCTGCAATGTTCTCGGCCAGCCCAGGAATTTCGGTAAGTTCAGTTTTGCGAACGTTGTGCGGCGACACCGTGAGTTGCTTGAGCGGCACATACTCGATGCGCCCAGCCGTTTCGGCTGCGGCGATGGGGGTCGTAGTGGCAAGGGTGGCGTCGGAAACTGCAGGCATTAGATTTCTCCGGTTTCGACCAGAGCAGTATTGCCCGGTCATGTGAAGCATCTTATCACCTCCCCTAACGTTTAACAAGCGTAGAACTTGTTTTAATGCGATAGAATGCGGGCGTACGCAACAACCACGCCCCAACTATTTACAAGCTATATGCTTGTCTTTATGAGACGACTCCTGTATGATTTCATTCATGGCCGCGCACACCGCCCTGGCCGCATACCGGAACCCAGCCCGATGATCGAAGCAACCAATCCTGTCACTGCATCCCCTGTACCCGAAGACCGCCGCCTGTCCTTCCTGCCTAAGCATTTGGGGGCGCGCCTCATCACTGGCGAAGCGCTGGTGTATCGCTGGGCCTCTGTTCTGTCGGATTACGACGGCGGTGTGTGGGAGTTCCTTGAACTATCCAACGGCGGCTTCTATCTCGCGCCGCGCACAACCAAACGATTCGCCATCACGTGCAACTTGAACGGCTTCACGGGCGAGGTGACGGCTGACGCTGCAGGCATCATCTTTACGCTCTACATGCTGAACCAGTTGGCGAACCAGACGCAGGAAGACAGTCTGATTAACGAGTACTACTTACTGCGGGATTTTGCGACGACGCACCGGGAATATGCCGCGATCTTCGGGGCGATTGACTGACGCCGACCCACAGCCCCGCGCCCAGGGGCAGGCCGCCCTGGGCGCGACTCGACCTGTCGGGCAAGGCAGGGAGTGCAGGCACCCCCTCCCCCTGCTAGCCGGGGGCGTTAGCCGGACCGCGGGCGGATCGCGCGCGCCGTCGCGCCCGGATTGAGCCGCACGGGGACCCGGTGCCGCAGGCACTGGGGAGAGCGGCGACCCGGTGCGTAGCGCCGGGGCAATCCGGTACGGCCATCGCGCACGGTGGGTGTGCCCAGGCAAGCGGCCGCAGGCCGCGTGACTCCCCCGCGCGCGAGCGCGGGGGCTGGATGCAAGGAAACACCCTGTGCGGCCGGCGCTGCACGGCGCGTGGCGTGCTGTTCCTCGCGCAGCCGGAGGCTGCGTGAATCTCCCGCGCAAGCGGGAGCTGGATTGTCTTTTCGCCGGCCGTATGGCCGGCGCGCACGCGTGCGTAGACTGCTGTCCTTTGTCTGGGCTGCAAGATTCGCGCGGCGCAGGCCTGCCGCGCCCGAATGGGGGCGGCAGGCCGCATTTTCCGCAGCCGCAAGGCTGCACTTTCCCGCGCCGTGGCGCGGGCTGGATAAACTAACGCCTGATGCCGCCACGATGGGGCAAGGCACAACAGGACGAAAACGATGGATACGCAAAATCTCCCTATCCGGCCAGAATGCTTTCGGTCGGCAGCGAGCTGGACGCCACCAACCGGCGAGGAAGTGGCCGCACTCGTGCGGCACCTGGGCTGGTCGTCCTCCCAGACGGCGGCCTTTCTTGGCCTGACGACGCACCGCCCGGGGACCGCGTGGAATGATCCGGACGCGCGCAAGGCTGAAGGCGGCAGCCGCAAGGTGCGCCAGTGGATCGGTGGCGCCACGGCGATTCCGTATTCGCTGTGGGCGCTTCTCGCCTACAAGGCGGGCTATGGCCCGATCTGGGACCAGGAATAAGCCGTGACAGACGACGGAGAACGCATGCGGACAAACAGGCGCGACGACGCACAGCAGCTGCTGGTGGAACTGGAGGCAAGGACGCGCCAGGCACTCGCAGGCCCGTCGCGCTCAATCACAAGTCAGGTAGCCGACGTGATCGACGTGATCGAGGCTGCGCGAAGCGTAGGTGTGTACCGCAGCGAGCTCGTGGCGACGCTCAATGCGGCCGGGATGGCGATCGCGCTACCGACCCTCGAAACGGCGCTCAAGCGTGTGCGCAGTCGATTGCGCAAAAATGCCCGGACCGTGGATCTCGCGCCAGTATCGGTCGTGACAGAAGCGGCGGCCGCGCCCAACGTACACGGCACGGCAGACAACAAAGGGCACGCTGCGCCGTCGCTCGAGCAGATCCAGAAGGACAGCCCGCACCTCACGACCACTGAGGCCCGCCGCGCGCGCGCCGAGACTTTTTTCCAGGACGCGAAGCCAGGTCCATCCTTTATCGAAAGATTCACGCCGCGGCGCTAGGTGGCGCGCGCCGGCGAGGCGGCGTGCGGCACATCTGGAGGGAGATAGATGGAAGGCGGCGCGAAGCGCCGCGCGAATGAGCGCCCGGATTACGCCGGGCACCGTTTCAAGGTTTATGCGGGGCGGTGACGTGCACCCGCGGCGAGTTCACAGTGGATGCGCGACTCGCATTCGTGTAGCGCCTGCCGTGCCATGACGCGCATACGCAGTGACCAGACGCGGTTGGCACCGTCTGCGCGCATCACGCGTCGCGCCCTGAAAAGCTCCCGCAAATCGATGCGGTTCATACCGATTGCGATTTTCATGTTAGTGGACGCTCGCGCCAAAGACGTGGGACAGGACCGCCTGTTCGGCTTCGATCGGCGTCGAGCAGTTCACGACAGAGCAGCGCGAACGCACGGCGCCGCGCGCGTCCACGTAGCGACGGAACAGCATGGCATAGGGATTCTTGACGTCGGTTGACGCGAAGCCGAATACGGGTGTGTCCAGAACGGCGGTTTCGAGGTAGGTGAGGTTCATCGGATTGACTCCGGTTTGGGCCAGGGCGAAATGCCCGGCCATGAAAATCATCATACCAGAACACACCACATTTAACAAGCATGTAGATTGTTAAATGCGGTGTGTTCTTCTATCCACTTCCCGCGTCTGGCGGCGCGCTAGACCCCCTCCCCTAGCCCGCCTTCTTTCAGTGCGAACATCTTTTCGTGGGCTCTCGGGTTCCTGTAGCCGGGCGCGGACCATCCCCAGACAGCCCAGCTCTTCGCTTCCCACGTCGTGAAATAGGGGCTGGCGCTGTTGCTGGGCATGATGTCTCGCGCGTCTGCATACAGCGCTTCGAAAAACTCTTGTTCGTTGACTCACCGGAAGCCGGCGGGGATCGTCACTACTGCGTCTTGAATCTGCCATGCGACTCAGGGCCGCGCAAACCAATGCACGCGCAACCCGCGCATGTCGAACGCGTCACATCTATAGGACTTCGTCGCTTACGCTCGCTGTAGTACGGTGTATGCCACGCTGTCCCAGCTACCGACTGCTGGCTCGTGGATGCTTTTTCTGCGCAGATACACCGCCCTACCGCCATCTATCACGCCTTCCGCTGCGTGCACGCACGGCGCCCAGAAAAGGTGCTGAAGGCAGTACTGCAGGCCTTGCCGCGCATACCGGTAAGCCCCGTAATTCGGATCAAAGAAAACGAATGCGTCTGCTGCTGTTTGGTGAACCGCAACCACATGCCCAGTACCGCCGGCCGTCGGCTGGAAAAAAATCACGGTACAACAATTGATCGAAAACCCTCGATTCATCAGCACATGCAACCAATTACCACCACCATCGAAGGTTTTCGGCTCGCTCGATCTGACGACCTTGAGCCGACTAAATCCCTTCTTGGAAGCTGTTCTCCCCTCTGCGAATCGTATCTCTCTGAATCTTTCATCGACGGTAGCAGCGAAATTCGCCCAACTGCGCCCAAGAACAACAAACGGTTCATGCTGGTTGTCCGGGCGTGATAGAAGATTCTGTCGTAGCTGATCGATCGTGGTATGCAGCAGTACGCCGGACGGGTCATCGTCGAATTCAAAATTCGTAAAAGGCCATCCAGTGGTAACCCAATAGTGTCTAAACATGCGTGCAGTTTCCTGCGGAACAGGTACACCCGTTCGATCGTCGTATTCAACCTGTGGTTGCTGACGAAGCGCATGCAGCCTTAACAGTAACTCTTCCTTGTACGTTTTGGCCACGTAATGGGGGGCCTGCTCGTTATAGGCTTTGGCCATACGCCGAACGGTAGATCGTTGTCGGGACTCCAGGTTGCCTGTCGTACCCGCCGTACCATAGCCGGCTTTCGAATAGCTCATATAGCTCTCATCGGGTCCCGGCTCCCTCAGTAATACCCGGCGCGCCCAGTCCAGAGCGACGCCCGCGCAGTAGCCATTTGAAATGTTAGCGCCTTCGATTTCTGTGGTGCCAGACGTCCTGAGCTCGCCCTGGTTAAATGCGGGACCTATCCGTGTACCTCCGACTTCAACCAATTCGTCATGGACTGGCATACTCATCTCCTGATGGTCGTTGGCAGCACCGTTTCGACGTCGGTGTATAGACTAAAAGCGTGGATTAACCCGATTCTTACCAGCTACCTTCAAGAGCACCGATTAGCATGATAGGCGTTGATATTCGATCTGCTGAGAAAATCGTGAATTTATGCGAGTGACATTGAATTGTCTTCCGCCCTGATTCTCAGGCTTATAGACGGGCCAGAACTGACACGTTTGTTGACCGAAAGCAATCGGAGGCAACGGGAATCGCACAACTTCAGCGTATCCGCGCCGTCAGAAATCAAAGAATGTAGAACACTCGATTGCCATTTTCTTTCTTCCGTCTCCCGCGGGAAAGCGCGCTCCCGCTGAATTCGACGCGCTCGCCAAGCCCTGTGATGATGTCCTCGTAGTCCTCCGTGCCAGCGCCGCGTCGAAAGAGCGCCATCACCGTCACCGCGTCGTGCCGTGCACGCCATACTGCGTTTGAGTACTCGATGTCGCAACTCATGACCAGATCCGCGTACTGGAAGGCCAACGCCTCGAGCACGCCGGCTTCGGGGTCACTGATGCCGCCGATGTCTGCGGGGTCGAACAGTGAGCCCTGAAGCTCCCGGCGTGGGTCCCGTCGCCTACGCAATGCGGCCCTGCCGCTCGGCCCATCCCCTCATGTGACCGATGCGGAAATTCATACTGCGGCGTGTGCGTGGCGTTCAGGCGCCCCGAACTGGTGGAACAGCTGAACCGCATTCTCGCGAGGCACTATCCGAACGCACTGGCCTCGGAGGCGCGCTGAGCCAGAGAAACAACGAACTGCGTCACGCGGCCATAGCTTCGCCCGCAACGGCGGCCCCTGCGAGGGTGGCCGTTTCCACTTCGGGCGCGACGCGTGCGCGCAGCCAGGTCATGAATGCGGTTTTCTGGAGCACGTTGCGGAATTTGCCCGTCTCCCGGTTATACGTCGAAGTCTTGCCGCCCTGCTCTGCATAGGCGTCAATGTGTGCGTTCATCTGCTCGATTGACAGCGCGAGGATCGCTGCGGTGATAGCGCGGGCACGCGCCTCGGCGGCAGCCAGTTCGTCAGACGCGGGCGCTGCGCTCTCCTGCGGTGCGGGCGGTGCCGCATCATCCGGAAACAGGTCAAGCGAACTGCCGCTTTCAAATACGCGCCGCGCGTATCCGGAAATGTTGCTCTTGATCGCCTTGTCCTTCAGCTTCTTCTCTACATACGCGATCGTCTGCGCCGCGCGCGCGGCGTCCGCCTGAATCCACGTGACGGCCAGCATGTCGCCCAGGCCGATCTGCATCATGCGGCGGTAAGTCTCCGTTGCGCGGATCTCCTCGAGCGCGCTGGGCAGCACAGTCTCATGGAGCTGGCCCTGCGGGTTCTGCGTGATGATGAAGCGCATCTCAACAACGCGACGGCCCTCCTTGCGGTACTCAGGCTCGACAAGGATGTTGGACACCTTGTTGACCTCCGCCAATGCCGGCTTGATCACCATGTTGGCGAAGTGCTTGAACTCGTCATAGGTCGCCGCCTCGGCACCCAGAAGCTTGCGCCACACCTGCAGCGGTACAAACCGGGTCCGGCCAACGCCCTTGAAGCGCAGGCAATTCTCGTAGAGCGTGAGCGCGGAGCCCTTCTTGAAGCGGTTCTGAACGTTCACGTCGATCAGCGCATAGACGTCCGGATCGGCCAGCATCTCGGCGAGCTTCGTGGGGTACTCATAGCTGCAAATGCCGCCAACGATTTCGGCTTCGGCAATCATGTTCGACTTGCGCCAGTGTGCGGGATGGTGCTCCGTCTCCAGCAGGTCGAACTCAATCTGCGTGCTCATGATGTTCGACAGCGCGGCCTTGAGCGTGTCCACGTTCTTGCTGCCGGTCCATCCAACCATCGCCATCAGCATGGCGGTGGGAATGGTGAATACCTTCTGCGTGCCCAGCTTGTCATAGGCATTGAGCAGCATCACGTTGACCAGCTTGCGCTCAAGCAAGGAGAGCTGACCGCTCACGTGGATGGCGGCGGCGGCCTTGCGCAGCGGACGATTCGGCAGGGACAGCGAAGTTTTTTTTCGGGGCATGGTAGAGCGGATTACATGCGTTTTTACGTTTGCCATAGGTCGTCCTAACGGCACATAGGGTTACGACCTTTAGACTGATTGCTGCGCGTGGCGCCGGTTGGACGTAAGGCCGAAGGGCGGCTGCACACGGAAACACCCCCAAAACCACGACCTCTGCGCAGCTGCTGTGGACAAGCTTCCTGCCGGACCGCCGTTCCTCAATGAAATCAGGGCGCTGCGGTTGGCGCGCGGTTTCGGCGCAACGGAACCCAAAACCACGACCTTTCCCCCAAAACCACGACCTGTCGCCCCCAGACCCACGACCCTCAGCCGTCGTAGCGAACCCGAAATCACGACCTTTGGGACCCGAAACCACGACCTTTCGCGCCGCAGGCCCCTGATTTCAAGGGATTTTCGGGAGCTAAAGGTTTTAAAGATGTTGTCTTTTAAAGGTAACAACAACAGCGGTTGTTTCTTATAGAAACGTCCTGAAACCAAGAAGCGCACGCGATTACATGACGCGTCACGTCATAATTCAATCGTCGATGACCTTAAGAGAGACTCTTACTCACCCTTACCCTATAACATGACGCAATACGTCATTCAGATACATCGGTTAAAGGTCGTGCTTTCGGGGGCTTTTCGCCTGCAACCCCCGCAAATTCCCCGGCTGTCCTGCTTCGGACCGCTTCAAAGGTCGTGGTTTTGGGGGCGTTTCCGGTGGTTCGGGCACTCAAGCAGCGTTGCGCGGGCGACGGCGCGCTGCCGCTGTGGAAGTTGCCGCGGCTTGTGACGCACGCCAGGCTTCGATCTGTTCGCGGAACTGCTCCACAAGTGCGGGCGGCACCGCTAGCGTTACCCAACCTTCGGGTACATCAGAAGAAGCTGGCGAGGATGGCGTAGTGTGGAAAAGCGCCTGGCGCTGGTGCACGATCTGCATCCACACCTGTTCGGTCGCTTCACGCACGGCTTTCTGGGTCCATTCGCAGTCCGATGCGATCTCGCGCATCGAGCTGCCGTCGACGATCGCCATGCGCGCGACGCGTACTACATCGGAATCGAGATCAGCCAGTCCGTTCTCGAAGCGCGTCCACGCCGATTTTTTAAGGCGCCCACTGAATCGCTTGTCACCGCCACTGTCGGGAACTGTGGACCAGTCTGCAGGCCCCATGTCCTCGGTGATGACGTCTTCGGCACTCTCATCAGGGTTGAAACCAGCTTCATGGGCCTTTTCGAAACGCCCCCAGATGGTGGCGACGGCATTGTGTACGGCCTGCTGAGTCCAGCCAAAGTCTTTCGCGATGACCGCCTGACGCTCGTTGTTGACGATCGCGCGGCGTGCCGCTTCGATACGCCTCTCGTCGAGGTTGATCAGCCACGGCATTAGCCGTGCAAAGGCAGCGGCAGAAAGCCGTTTCGTGGAAACTCGACCCATGATGACACCTGTAGAGGCCGCGACCTTCGCCGCGGCTGACTGTTTTTACTGAACACAGCGCAGGATCTGTGCGAGCTCGCACCCCTGCCCCGTCTGTCCGCCATGAAGGAAGGCGGCCAATGCGAAGGCACCGGCGCCGGTAGGCGCGAACGTCCCGGCGCGCAGCCCGGCAAGCACGGCACGGCCCATGTCGTCCGCCTCGCGGGCGCGTGCGGCATGGTCTTCGAGCCATTGCGCGGTCGCCTTCCTGACTTCCGGCGTCATTTTCTCAAGTACGTCGGCCGCTGTCTGCCCCTCGGCACCGAGCGCGCCGTACAGTTCATCGAGCAGCTGGACGCTAAAGACCTGTACGCCGTGCCCTTCCGCGGGCTGGGCCACGGGCGAAGCCGGTTTGGCTGCAGCGTTCTGGGGTGCCGCCTTGAGCTCCGCAGCCGGTGCGGTGCGCGCCTTCCTCGGCTTGACCGTCTCCAGTACCGCGTCGACCTGTGTGCGTGCACGCTGTTCACCGCGCGTCGCCTCCAGGTTATTGACCAGACTTTCGGCTGCCTTCGGGTCGTGCTTCTCGATCTGCCTCACGCGGTTGATCACTTCAATATCCGCGCTGATGTGTTCCGCAACGAGGCGCTGGGTCTGCTGCGGCAGGTTCAGCAGAGCGAGGCGCTTGGACAGCCATGCGTGGCTCTTGTGGCGGCGCACGAGCGTGGCCTGCACTCCAAGGCGCTCAACGTCCGCCTGCAGCGCGCGCGCTTCCTCGATGAGGGTGAGATTCTTGCGCTGGATGTTTTCGGCCAGTCGCGCGTCCTTCGCTTCTTCGTCAGTGAGTTCGATCACGTAGGCGCGCAGTTCCGTGAGGCCGACCAGACGTGCCGCACGGCAGCGACGCTCGCCGGCAACCAGTTCATACGGCGTCGCCCCCTGGAGCGGGCGCACCACGATCGCCTGCAGTTGCCAGCGCTTCAGGCTTTCACCCAGTTCGAGCAGTGAATTGTCTTCGTCCTCGAACTCCGTGCGCTCCTGCGCGGGAATGTGGATCTGGTCCAGCGGCAGCGTCTGTTCGCGCGCCCGCTTCGTCAGTTCTTCCAGACTTGTGCGGCCGAGCCCGCCCTTGAGCATCACGCCGAGATTACCGAATGGCATTTTCGCGTTCATGGGTTTAAGCCTCCATCGCCGTGTCGAGCACCCAGTTGCAGGCCGCGCGCCATTCCCGCGCTGCCGTCGCGTGGCCCTCCCCCTTCGTCGCGTGCCAGACCGGCAATCCCTGGGCGATGGCCTGCTTGACCGAAGCGCGTTCGGCCAGGACGTGCGGGGCAATGATGTCACCCATTTCGGCGCGCAGTGCTGCGAGCCCGGCCAGTTCCGCCGGTGAGCGCGTATTGACCTTGCTGGGGAGCAGGCCCATAACGCGCAGCCCCGTGTTTTCCTTCTGGCGAACCGCGCTAAGGCACTCCCACAGGTCGGCCAGTGCGTGGGCCTCGAAGGCGCCCACGGCGAACGGGGCAATCACGAAGTCAGCAGCGAGCAGGGCCGCATAGGTGGTGGCGTCTTCCCCGAGCGCACCTGCGGTGTCGATCACGACCAGTTCATGCTGGACCGCGAGCGCCCGCACGTTGGCCGCAGCCTGCAGCGCGGCCTCGGCACCAGCCCCGGAGCACAGGCGCAACGCGCGATCAGCAGGCAGGAACGTCAGGTGTTCACCGCAGCGCACGACGTCAGCCGTCAGCGCAGCCTCGAAACACTGGGATGCAGTCGCCTGGCGTGGCGTGACCTCCACGCCGAAGAAGCGCGTAAGGCTCGCCTGTTTGTCGAAATCGATTGCGAGCGTGCGCAGCTTGCGGCGCGTCGCAGCGTGAATGATGTGGGAAGAAACGGTCGTTTTTGCTGAACCGCCCTTCTGGTTGACGATCGCGATGGTTGGCATGGTGACTCCGGTAGCGTATTGGTCAGGTGACGCGTGCGATCACCCTGAACACCACTCTACCAGGCTTCGATACTATTAACAAGTGTTTTGCTTGTTAATAGTATCTTTACCGGGATCCCGCCTGTCCGACCGTTTGTGGTGGCTCACGCCGCCTGTGCCTGCAGCGTGAAATCGACGTGGATTGCGTCGTAGGGGAACACAACGCCCTCTTCCGTGCGCTCCAGCACTCCGACGGCGAGCAGCGCACCGACATCCTCATGTACGCGTTTCACGTCGCGCTCGACACGCCGCGCCACTTCGCGGATCGACAGCACGCCAGCGCCGGTCATCGCCTTGAGGATGTTCCAGCGCAGTTGCGTGAGCGTCTGGAACAGAAGCTCGGGCGTCTCGAAGCTGATGAACTGCCCCTGTGCCTGGCCGCGCATGGCCGCAGCAAAACGTTTCGAAAAGGCGTCGCGGCCCGCAACGCCGAGTGTGACCGTGTTCATGTTGAAGCCCTCCATTGATCGACGTCCGACCAGAAATCAGCCAGCAGCTGTTCCGGCGTCGTAAAAACATAGGGTGTCTCAACGTCGCCGATATGCCGGTGATCGCCCTTGCCACGCTCATTGTCATACCGCAGTACGCAGACTGTGCGCACGATGTACGCAAGGCTGTACTTGTAGAGGTGTGTACTCCCCTGAACGGGATGCGGAACCTGCCAGATCAGCGCCGCCGCGAAGGATTGTGCGTCGACGACCAAGCGTTCCTTGAGTAAGAGAGTGGCTTTCATGTTGGCAATAATGCCAACACATTGAGGTGTTGTCAATTACGCCAACATATGGGCACCTGGATCTGGCGTCCGCGGATGTCAGCCGATGCCTGATCGGATCAGAAACCCCGCGATTCATCGCGTTCTTAATCCCTTAATCCAGTCCGGCGCCCGCCCCTAGCCTCCTCCTTCCGGGTTCGGCCAAAAGCGGATATTTCGGGTGGAAACAAACTGTGCGGTTCACTGTGATCCCGGGAGAGTACTAAGGCTATCTATCTGCCTGCGCAAACACGCACCGTAGGCGACAGGCCCGTTCCCCCGTTCCGAAATACAGGCACGCTCGACCAGTAGTCGCGTCTCGTTGTCGTAGCCGCTCAGATTCGGGATGCCCGTCGCGCCTTGCAGCGAAGCAATCTGCCGGTTCAGGCACGCACCGTAGGCGACAGGCCCGTTCCCCCGCTCTGAAATGCAGGCACGCTCCATCAATAGTCGCGTCTCGTTGTCGTAGCCGCTCAGATTCGGGATGCCCGGCGCACCTTGCAACGAAGCAATCTGCCGGCTCAGGCACGCACCGTAGGCGACAGGCCCGTTCCCCCGTTCCGAAACACAGGCACGCTCCATCAGTAGTCGCGTCTCGCTGTCGTAGCCGCTCAGATTCGGGATGCCCGGCGCGCCTTGCAGCGAAGCAATCTGCCGGTTCAGGCACGCACCGTAGGCGACAGGCCCGTTCCCCCGTTCCGAAACACAGGCACGCTCCATCAGTACTCGCGTCTCGCTGTCGTAGCCGCTCAGATTCGGGATGCTTATGAGTAAGTCCTGCTTCGTCTGAGCGTTCATCGGCTCACTGAAACAAGCTATGAGGACAATGCAGCTCGCTGTAAGCAGCCATGACTTCGATACCATTCGATCTCTATTATCCGGTAACCCAGGCACGCTACAGAGACTTGATCGCGATGGTATGGGCCACGTATCCCAAGTTCTCCGCTTATGCACCAGCGATCGAGGCATGCGCAAAGGATGCAGCACTTTCCGCCTTGGTGATCGGCGTCATTTTCGCTGACGCTGGTGCTGCTCTACTGACGTTTAAAGGGCTGTTCTGGAAGTGCATTGACACGAAGTTCAACTCGTTCATCGACTGCCTGGACGCCGAGGTTGATTTGGTGATTCACCCGAGGGGAGACTGGCACTAACCGCAGCAGGCCGATCTCTGCAATGCGACAATCGGGAAGGCACCCCGGCAGTTGAGGCGAGTCGACAATCGCCCGTCTCCCGTTCGCGCGTCAGAACATGCCAACGACGCTGAGACGGCGCCACCGCGCCGCAGCTCTTGCTACCTACGGATCGGCAGCTACCTGTCTAGATACACCCCGACAAGCAGGAAGTCATTCAGGAAAACAGCCCTTGCTGCCGCAGATCCCTTGCCGGCGGCAGCGAAGCCTTCACGCGACGCGCCGAGCGCCGGCGCGTTAGGCGTCGCACATGGGCAACGAGTTCTGTCCGTACCTCGCCGGCCACCACATCCGCACCAATCGTAGACAATACTGATCCCCCCCCATGTTGGCTGCTGCCAACCGCTTCAGATCTCTCGCTTGATGCGCGATCGCGCACAGATATAGGTTGGCAAACACGTATCGTAGTAGTTCTGGAACGAGCAACGACTGCCGATTCCGGAGAGGAGTAAAAACCGAGACGGGGGACAAATGAAGATCATTTTCGCTACCTTGCTGATGTTTGTCGCGCTATCCGCACACGGGCAATGGATCGGCGGTGCGCGTCCAATACAGCAGGACCAGTCCGGCACGTTGACAAACGACTATCCGACACACGCAACACCGTCAGCAAGCCGCAGCACGTCGAACTGTAGGGCGCAACAGCAACGGGCAGAGCACGACTTGAAGGCGGCAGCTAGACAGGGCGATCCTAGAAACTACAGCCTTCGACTTGCGACGCTGGCTCCGCAGTATCGCGTCAATTGCTATTGATGAAGCGCTGCATTCCCCAGCGGCGCAACGCTCTCCTCTTAATACAAGAGTGGCGGGGACCAAATAAAGCCATACGGATGCGGGAGACGGGCTCACTACATATCACGTAACGTTCAATACGCTCGATCGAAAAATCGTGAGCCATAGGTGCCGATCCGGCCTTTCGGATGAAACTCGCCCTCCCCGCACAGCAGAATTCCGTGAAACAATCAACGCTTAACCCGCCGAATTCCTTGTCGGGCTTGGGTTTCCTACGAGCTTAACTATCTCAGACGATGTTTCACGAAACTGTGCTTATGGCCTAGCTCGGCTAGTGACAACATCCGAGAATTGCTCTCCGCATCCGCCCATTCCACGACCCATCTGACAGGCCGGCCAGCATGATAGTGCGCAGCGCACTCGGCCAATGTGGAAGCCGGATTCCGGCAATGTGCAGACCAATTTTGCTTCAGCGGATACCGGCTTGCGGTTTCAGTAGCCGGAGACAGTCGCTCTGGACCGGCACGACTGCTCACACACTGCTTCCCGTCCCTTCTCTCAGTGTTGTTGACCATCCTGGTACCGTCATGCGACCTGCTGACTGGCGCCGGTGATCGGTGGCGACTGCGGGGAGTCGCGTAATTTGAGTCATGGCGAGTAACGGACGGGTCGCGCCGCGTGACGGGACAGGTCTGACCGCGCGCGCGACCACATAGCGGTTACGTGACCGGCAGGGACGATCTCGATTTTCGCGCAGGCGAAAACACATTCCGTGTGCTGCTGAAAGCGCGAGCATGAAGACGGCAGAAAGATCCGTTTTTCGCCTGCGCGAAAGTGGAAATAACAGGGCCGGGCCGCGAACGTCCGCCCTGCGCGGCATGCCACGCGCCAAAAACTCTTGAGAGTTTACTTGAAGTTTACTCGGGCACCTATTATTCTCCCGGTTAATTGATTTTTTCACGAAAACCGGGAAACCAACCAGCTACCAGGATACAACAGTGAACGCAAACGACCTGCAAGGCGGAAGGCTGCCTGAAGTTGACCAGTCCGTTTCAGTTAGCGACCTCGTCGCACTCGCCGGGCAATCTGCGGACATTCTCGACCAGATCCGCGATGCGATGCTTGAGCCGTATCCGCGCAAGAAGGCACCGACCTTCACGAGCGCGGGGGTTGCGGCGCTGTGTAGCATGGACAAGCAGCGCCTGAAGTATCTGACAACCAAAGGCGAGTTGCCAGCAGGAACCTCCAAAGGGGCAGGGCGTGCGAAGGAATTCACGCTCGAAGAGGCAATTCAGTGCGTCCTAGCAACGACCAAGCGTCCGGCAAGACCGGCCGGCGCGAGGGCGCGAGTGTATGCCGTTGCAAACTTCAAAGGCGGCGTAACCAAAACGACGACCACCCTTGCATGCGGGCAAGCGCTTACCCTCCTTGGCCGAAAAGTGCTGGTTATCGACTGCGATCCACAGGGATCGGCAACTCAACTATGCGGGTACGCGCCGGAGACAGAGGTGCCGGAAGACAAGACCCTCTTGCCGCTTTTTTATGGCGATCAGGCGACTGTTGGCTACGCAATCCGCCCAACGTACTGGCACAACCTTGACCTGATTCCGGCGACCACCTACCTGTCGGACGCGGAATTCGAAGTGCCCGCCAAGCTGCTCAGCGATCGGAAGTTCGAATTTTGGGACATCCTGAACAAGGGTCTCAAGCCGCACCTGAACGAATACGATGTCGTGCTCATCGACACTCCGCCTGCGCTGAGCCAACTCACAACGAACGCGCTTATAGCCGCTGATGCCATTTTGCTTCCCTGCCCCCCTGAAGGCATGGACTTCGCAAGCTCGACCCAATTTTGGCGACTGTTCTCGGAAGTCGCGAGCAAGCTTCCAGGCGTGAATGCCAACAAGCGCTATGACTTCGTGAACGTTCTCATGACCAAGGTGAAAAGCACGGAGCTGTCACGTGCGGTGCAGGAGTGGTTGACCAAGGCATACGGCTCGCGAGTTCTGCCGATCTCGATCCCCGACTCTAGTGTGCAGATCGGGGCCGCAGCCATGTTGTCGACGGTCTATGACGTAGCGAAATCCGACGTAAGCAGCAGCGCTTATGCGCGCATTCGCGAACCGTTCGACAGACTTGCCGACTATCTGGATAGTCAACTGGTGCGTGCCTGGGCAAAAGGGGGTGAATAATGAGTAGTCTCGCAAAACGACTAGCCGAACGCACGAGTGCCGTTCAGTCCGATCCGGAGCGCGTTGCGGCTGCGACGCGAACGGGCGACCAAGCACGTACGTCGCCTGGGCGGATCTTTGACGCTCAGAACCTCGTGAATCAGGCCGAAGAGAAGCGCGCAATCGCGGAGCAAGAGCTCGTAGAGGCACGAAAGCGCATTGAGGCGCTCGAGTCTGGCGCATCGGCGGCTGGTGCAGCGGAAATCGACATTAGCACGTTGGTCGAGGTCCCGGGCAGGCGGCGCGTACTCTCACCGACCGAATACACAGAATTGCGCGAGAACCTTGTGAGCAACCCGCTCATTCACCCGATCGTGTATCGGCCGCTAGGCGACGGACGAAACGAGATTGTCTCGGGCGCGAACCGCTCGGCGATATACCGCGATCTCGGTCGCACCAAAATCCTTGGCGTGCCATTCAGCGGCGATGCCAAATCTGCCGAACTTGGGGCGACATTCTCAAATCTGCTTGCACCTTCTCTGCCAGACTACGAGAAGTACCGACAGTTTGGTCGTCTGCAGGACGAATTTGGCTTCACCCGCGCGGACATCATCAAAGCCTCTGGATTGAGCGAATCGCACATTCAGCGGATATTGGCGTTCGACAAGCTACCGGCGGAAGCCCGTCTCGCGATTGCTTTGAGGCCGGACCGCTTGGGCGGAAATGCCGCCGAAGCATTCGCGGCACTCGCAACTGCGGGGCACGGTGAAGAAGTGACAAAGGCGATTCAGGCGCTAGTTGCAAGCGAAACGCTAACGCAGAAACAAGCGCTTGACATGGCGAAGCCAAAGGCGTCTAAGCCTGCGCAAGCTCCTGCACGGGCAATAAGCAATGGTAAGAAGAAGCTGTGCGACGTGTCAGTCCGCAACGGCGTTATCGGGCTGCGATTTGCCGGGAAGGAATCGGACGTATCGGCTCAGGAGTGGGCAGCGAAGATCGAGGACTTCATCAAGCGAGAAATCGACGCGATGAATAGTAACGGCTGAACGAGATCATTGGAGTCCCTAGTAGGGAGTTCAATGAAATCAATGAGTTATAGAGTTGGCAAAGATGTCTTGAAACAACTCCCTAGTAGGGAGTTGTTAAAAATCAAGCACTTACGATTTTAGGAAGCGATGAGCTAACCGATCTGCAGAAAGACAAACGCCTCCGGCTGGAACCGAAGGCGTTTGAATTTAGGGCTTGGCTGGAACCTCGCCCCGCTGTACTCCCCGGCTGGAAACCGGAAGAGACGAGACATCTCGGAGTGTAGCGGATAGAGACGGCCAGTCAAGCAAACGACCATCCATTTCTGAGAATGGACGCTGGCTATGTCTATCGCGCAACACTCGGTTGCCCGCGAGGGTGACGCACACCCGGAAGCAAACCAACCTCAAGAGTCCGGTGCATCTGCAGCAATCGGCGGCGACACGCGCAATCTCCCCTACCTGACCCTGCGCGCTCATCAGCGCTCACTGACGATGCCGGATCTCCCGCAACGCGCCCGTTGCGCGCTCGCAGCGATCACGCTGACCGTTGATTGCGCCCGGCCACTCAAAGAAGTCTTTGCTCGCCGAACCTATCTGGCCGATCGCGCCGGCCTGTCCGAGCGCACGTGGTACCGGGCAGAAGCGGATCTCGTCGACGCCGGTTTGATCACAGTCGCGGAGCAGGGCAGGAAAGGACGGCACGGCCGGTTCGGGTCCGCATACATCTATCTCACCGAGACAGCCGCCAAGGCACTCGGTCTGATCGGCGCGCCAGTTCGCCGTAAGCAAGCGGTAGCGCGCGAGACTGCCGCCGCGGGGCAGGGTACAGACGCGGGCATCGCTCAAGCCATTGCAGAGCGGGAGCAGCCTCCGGTCAGCGGCGATTCATTTGATTCGCCGACTGCCAATATGGCAGACCCGTATACATATGGTTTTTATCAGTCCCCTCTTTCTCAAAAGAGACAGCAGGGCGCGCTCCCTGCAGACCTTGAGCGCCTGCGGTCCCTGGGTTTTCATAAAAATCTGATCTTCAAGCTCATGAAGCAGGCGCGTCTGGCTGGAAAGCGCCTGTCCGATGTCGTTGAGGTAACGTGGGTGCAAATCAAGGCCGCCCGCTTCCCGATCAGCTACCTGCAGGCGCTGCTGCGCTCGAAGACGGATTTCGCGTGGCAGTGCCGCGAGCGCCGTGAGGAAGCGGCCGCCGTCGAACAGAAGCGCGCTGCCGCAATGAACGTCGAAGAAACGACGCAGCGCTGTGCCGGGCATACGTTCTACAGCCACAGTGGCAAGGCGCGCTTCGAGGTATCACAGGATTCGTCAACGCTGAGTGTGCTGCGCGCCGATGAGTCCTCGGTGCGCTCAAGCCATCACGGCTGGCAGGCAGATTTCGTCGCCGCGCTGGAGAGCGGACAGGTCATCGCAGCGACGTCCGAACTCGAACGCGCATTCGCACTCGCGCGCCAGGGAGACCGCGGGCATGCGGTGCGGGCAGTTGCTCGAGGCGTACCCGGAACGCTCGCTCAGGCGCTCGGTGCGATCAGGCAGTCGCGGGTTGGTGCGGATGTTCTGACGACCCAGCCTGCATGAATATGGCCCCTTTTATGCGATGTGGCTCGCAGAATGCGATTTTCGCCTGCGCGAAAATTGGCGCACAAGGACAAACCGTGTACGCTCGCGGGTTTTGCGGCGGACGTCAGCCGCGTCGATAATAAGGAATGTCTGGGCGCGTGCTCTCGATCATGTTCTTCAATCTGTGGCGGCAGTTCGGTGTATGGATTACCACTGGCGCCCTCGCCGCTGCCGTTGGCGCCTCGACCGGATTCGCCTATTCGCTGCTGTCTGAGCCGACGGGCCTCGAAAGTCTTGGCGGCCCGGACAACTACTACGTGCCAGTCGAACAGTTGCAGGCTGCAATGCAGCAGGCGCAAGCCGATCTCTTGCACTACAGCGCGGGGCTTTCGGATGCCGTGACTGTGCGCAAGAGCTTCAATGCTCTCCAGACCCAGTTCAACGCGGTGCAGGCCACTGCCCATGCCGAACGTGGCGTACTCCTGCGCGCGACGCCAGGCTACGCCGAAGCCCTCCATGACATCGGCCAGATCATCAAAGAGGTTCGGCCCGTCGTCAGTGAACTGCCCAGCGCTCCAACGACGGTGGACGCTGCGTCAGCGGTTCGCCCGGTTGTGCAGGAACTGGATAGTTTGAGCACTCCGATGGAAACGGTCAGGCAGGCCGCCGGGTCTGCGGAAGAGTTGCGCCGCGAGGCGATGGCGCGATCCGTTACGAACAAGCGGCACTATCTGGTTATCGCGCTGGTCGTACTGGCGACACTGCTGATCGGCACCATGTTTTCACTTGCCGCCGTCCTGCGCCGCAAGCAGTTGCTTGTAGCGCAGCACCAGAGCCTTCTGCAGCAACAGGCCGCCGCGATCGAGGCAGAGCGCAGCGCCAGTATCGAGGCACAGAATGCGGCCCACGCAAAAAATGCGTTCCTTGGCATGCTCGGGCACGAGCTGCGCACGCCTCTGCAGAGCATCCTGAGCGTGACGGATGCGCTCGCGACCCGGCACTTCCCGGACACCGACGCGATCATGGTGCGCCGCCTGGCGCTGGCTGCCGAACGTCTGGACTCGCAGATGAAGGATTTGACGGATTACGCGCGTCTCGACGCCGGCCGTCTTACGCTTCGACCGGAACTCTTTGATGCCGTCGAGCTCGCCCAGTCACTTGTTGAGGATGTTCGGGACGAAGCGGGCAGGAAAGGGTTGGGTGTCGTACTCGAAACCAGTGGCGAGCGGTGGCCCTGCCGCTCGGACCCGGCGCGCATCAGCCAGATACTCGGCAACCTGCTGTCCAATGCGATTCGCTACACCGATCATGGAACGGTCAGGGTTGGGCTCGTATTAGGGC
Source organism: Paraburkholderia flagellata (assembly GCF_021390645.1). Classification (GTDB taxonomy): domain Bacteria; phylum Pseudomonadota; class Gammaproteobacteria; order Burkholderiales; family Burkholderiaceae; genus Paraburkholderia; species Paraburkholderia flagellata. The sequence continues at coordinate 46,424 of NZ_JAJEJT010000006.1, read as the reverse complement.
AGATGGTGGAAGGCGAGCGCCTGACGCTGACCGTGCAGGACACCGGCCCAGGGATTCCGCACGACGCGATTGACGAACTTTTCAAGCCGTTTGTGCGGCTCGACGAATCCCATACGCGCGTGCATGAAGGGGCGGGTATCGGCCTCGCGATTGTGCGGGGGCTGGCTGACCTTCTGGGCGGCTGGGTAAATATCGACAGCGATACGGGCCTCGGGACAACGGTCACGGTGTCGCTGCCCGTTGAGATTGTGCGTCAGTCGCTGCCGTCACCGATGCCGAAGATCGCAGCACCGCTCGAGGGTCGGCTCGTTCTGATCGTGGACGACACTGAATCGGCACGCGAGTCCCTTGCAGATACGGTGGTCGCGATGTCGGCGCACGTTGATGTTGTGGCGAGCGGCGTCGAAGCGTTTGAGGCGGTCGCCGAAAGCATCTACGACGTCATCCTGCTCGATATCCAGATGCCGGAGATTGACGGAATTGAGGTGGCACGGCGGATACGGCGCAGCGTGAGCATGAATCGCACTGCCATTATCGTGGGGGTCAGCGCCTATTCGACGGAATTGCTGGCTCGCGACGATGCGGCACTTTTTGACGTCCAGCTGCAGAAGCCGGTGCGCGCAATGCAGCTTGAACAGGCATTGCGCTCCGTCATGAAGCAGGAGTTGGCCTAGCTGGCGTAGCGTGTCTTGATGGCACGCGCCAGGTCAGTCGCGAGCAGTGCGGCGCGAACGGGCTTTTCGAGGCACGTGCAGTCTTCAGCAACGGAAATGCGGGTGATGTCCTCTTCGGATGCCACGCCGTCCTTGAGCTTGCCTGTCAGGATGAAGATCGCCGAATCGCGGCTTGCTGTGTCTCCGCGCCGGATCTCGCGGATCAACGTTTCGGCCGTTTCCCCTGCGCCGAGTATCCAGTCAAGCACGAACCCGTCAAACACCTGCTCCTTCAGCGCGTCACGCAGGACGTCAGCATCCGTGAAGGGGACCGCATCAAATCCGTGCGTCCTGAAATTTTCCGCCAGAGTGTCGGCAGTGTGGTGGCGTTTGTCGTCGTCAAGAATCGCGACGTTGGGCCGCCGCACGCGCGGACCTGTATCCCGAATCTCGATCAGCCGAACCGCAAAGAGCGGGCCAGCTGGCGCGTCACTGGTGCGATAGACCAGCCACGAGCCGTTCGTCGTGCGGCGCGCGACAAAGGCGCCGGCTTCGGATCGATGAATCTCCTGGCTGTCATCGATCCACGCCGTACAACTCTCTAGCTCCCTCCCAAAGAACAGCGTTGCTTCGTACTTGCTGCTTTGCGGCTCCGCCGATTCCGACGCGGAAACATCGACCAGCACGCTCGCGCTCTCACCGAACTCCGCTGCGATCGCACGTAGCTGGCTCACGTCCCAGGGAAGTTGTCCCTTCAGCTTGCGGCTCGCAGCCGAAAAGCTCAGCTGAAGCACCTCGCTCAGTTTGCTCGCCTGCGAGCGTTTGGGGACCCCATGCCGATCCATCAATTCCCTGACGCGATTTGAGATCGCCACGGCTTCGGCGTTGGTGTCGTCAGTTTCCATCATGTCGTGGCAGGTCAGTTAGCAAGAAATATCGGCGAACTTTACAGAGAACTGGCGTGCGGAGCAAGTTTCGCGAAATCCCAAAACTTCCGTTTCGTCGCAATACGCTCGGAATTGTGCCAACTCATTGCGCGACACGTCATCTTGTAGCCAAAACGCACATTTATCTGACGTATTACGAAATACCTGATAAAGTGACGCGTCAGGACCGCATGACTTTCAAGATTGCGTATAACGTCATATTTAATACCGTGCACCGTCATTTCCGGCGGTGAAATGAGTTAACCGCTAACCCAGATGGAAGCCCTGGACGTGATCGACTTCGTGACGCTTGCGCAGGAATGCGCCCCGACCGTGCATCCATCCACCCTGCAGGCGGTGGTCCGCACCGAGTCGAGCTTCAATCCGTATGCCATCGGTGTGGTGGGTGGTCATCTGGAGCGGCAGCCGCGCAATCTCGCCGAAGCGGTGGCGACGGCACGGGCGCTTGACGCTCAGGGCATCAACTTCAGCATGGGACTCGGCCAGGTCAACAAGTCCAATCTCGCCAAATACGGTCTGAACTACGAAACGGCCTTCGACATGTGTCGCAACATGCAGGCAGGGGGCGCGATTCTCACCGCCTGCTATGACCGTGCCGCCAGGAAGATGGGGCAGGGTGGAGCTGCGCTCAAGGCGGCAATCAGTTGTTACTACAGCGGGAACTTCACAACTGGACTCAAGCGCGACTTCGGCGGAACCAGCTACGTGCAGCGGGTCGCGGCCAGTGCGCTGTCAGTCGATTACGTTCCCGCGATCCGTGCGGTGATGGATGTGATGAGTACGGCGAAACAGACCAGGGATGCAGTGGCCGACTCAACTTCCACAGACATATCGCGGCGATCCGCGAAACCCGTTTCCCAAACCAAGAATCCCCCCGCATCCAGGCCCACTCAGGAGCGGGAACAACCGGCGTCGGATGACTCCGGTTGGGATGCGTTCGGCGACTTCAGGCGGTAACGCCGGACATCCTTCCACAAGCAGTGGGATATCAACGCAGGAGTACTAATGGCAAATCTAACCAGAAGGTTCAACACCGTGCAGGCGATGCGACAGGCAATCGGCGCCGCTACGGTTTTTGCGGTCGCGTGCATGCAGCAGGCCCATGCCAGCGGCCTCGATTCTGGAACGACGGCGGCGACGACCTTCAAGACTTTTCTCTACACCTTCATCGGTGTAGTGGCGCTGTGCTACCTGCTTTACAAGGGCGCGATGGCATTTACCGATCGCGAGCACTGGTCGGACTTCGCCGGCGCATGCCTGAAGGTGGCGGTTGTCGGTTCCGTGGTCGGCGTGCTCGGCCCGTATCTCTGGGATCTGTTCACCAGCTAAGACATGGAAGAGAAAACCCTTTATCCGTCTTACGCCGGGCTCGCCCGCACGCCGATGGTTCTGGGCATTCCGCTCATGGCCGCCCTGATTGTGTTTGTAGTGTCGCTCGTCGTTTCGGTGGTTGGAGGGGCGACGCTTGGTCCCGGTGGTCTGCTGTTCGGGTGCGTGGGTGCTCCGGTGCTCCTATACCTCAAGCAACTGTGCGCCACTGACGACCAGGCGTTGCGAATACTCGGCCTCGAGCTGCGCTGCATGATCCAGCGGCGGTTTTTCTCCATGTTCGGAAAGACCTTCACGCTCGCGCCGATACGATACGGCAGGCAACTCTCGACGTATTCCCGTGCGCACCGCGAGCTGGGCACCCCGTCAACCGCCCAAAGGTAAATGCGATGTCACCAGAACTCTCAAGCAGTCCAATCAAGGCGCTGATCCGCAACATGCCAGCCGTTGAGCAGTGGATGCCCAAAGTCGGTCGCCCGGTCAGCCATCGCGTTCACACGATGGACGACGGGCGCTTGTTCTTCACCATGAAGGTCGTTGGCATTCCGTTCGAGTCCGTGAGCGATCGCGTGCTCAAAAGCGCCTTCGAGAATATGACGGACATGTACACCGGCCTGGGCCGCGACCATGGCCGCAACCTTCAGGTGTGGACGACATTCCGCCGCCGAAAGGTGAACTTCAATGGCCGTTATGCCTTCAGTTCGCAGTTCTGTGAGCGCTTCGCGTGGAAGTATCTCCAGCGCTTTCGCACGGGCGAGTACTTCGAGAACGCGTTCTATATCACTGTCCTCCTTCGCTACGACGACTTCGATGATGGTCTGAAGCAGACCGAGCAGATGGCCGATGGCCTCGAAAAGCAGTTGCGGCCATACGATCCCGAATTCCTCGAAACCTTCGAGCGCCGCGGCATCCAGTTCTCGAACGTCTTTCGCTTCTATAGCGAACTGGTGAACGGTGAGGAACAGGAGGTCCCATGCACCACGGCGCCTGGTTCGGAACTGATTCCGGACGCATGGCTGCACTTTGGCTATGAAGTCCTGCAGATTCGCACCGATACGCGTACGCGCTTTGCTACCTGCTATGACCTGAAGGATTTCCCGGCCGCAGGGTGGGGGCAGCTGAATCCGCTGCTGTCCCTGCCGGTGGAATTCACCATCACCCAGTCGTTCGGGTGCATGACGAGCTACCAGGCCGACAAGGCGATTACCGGCCAGATCAACAAGCTGGAATCTGCCAACGACAAGGCGACGCACCAGGTTGATGAACTGGAAACCGCGCGCAAGTACGTCGCCTCCAACGAACTCGCTTTCGGCGATTACCACGGTGCACTTGTCGTCTATGGCGACACCGCGAAGAAAGCGATCGATAACGGCGAACTGGTCAAGGTCCGCTCGAAGGGCGAATGTGGGTTTGGTTGGGTCAAGGCGACGGTATCCGCACCGTTTACCTACTTCAGCCAGGTACCCGGTGCTCGGACTCTCCCGCGACCGATGCCGAAATCGTCGCGCAGCCTGGCCTGTGCGTTCACCCTGCACGACTATTCGTCGGGTAAGGCACGCGGCAATCCGCTGGGCGATGGATCGGCAGCCATGCCGCTGCAGACCGTCTCGAAGAAGCTTTTCAACTTCAATTACCACGCCACGCGCGAGGACGAAAACAACGCGGGCGAAAAGATCGCCGGGCACACGCTTATCCTCGGATCGACTGGTACGGGCAAGACAACTACGCAGCTTGCGATGGTCGCATTCGTTGAGCGCTTCGATCCGATGCTGTTCGCGCTCGACATCGACCGCGGCATGGAGATTTTCGTCCGGCAGCTTGGCGGTACGTACATCACGTTGCGCGAGGGTATGCCGACCGGTCTTGCTCCGTTCGAGCTCGAAGACACGCCAGGCAACCGCCAGTTCCTGTACGACCTCGTGAACATGTGCGGCAAGGACAGCGACGGCAAGCTGACCGCGGAGGAAAAGCAGCAGATCAAGAAGGCGGTCGATACGATCATGTCGCTCGACAACCTGCGCCAGCGCCAGTTCAGCCGCCTGCTTGAGAGTATCCCGAACATCGGCGGCGATTGCCTGTGGCTGCGCCTGGCGAACTGGTGCCACGCCATGAACGGGCGGTACGCGTGGGTCTTTGACAACGCGCCGGGCTCGATGCTCGATGTGACGAAGCAGCGACGCATTGGCGTCGACATCACCGATTTCCTGAAGGCGGACTACGAGCCCTCTGAACCGGTCTTCACGTATCTGCTGCACCTGAAGAAGCTGATGCAGCGAGAGGGCCAGCTGCTGTGCACGGTCGTCGAAGAATTCTGGATGCCGATCAAGTACGAGATGCCGCGCGCCATGATGGAAAAGGCGCTAGCGGCAGGCCGGAAAGCGGGCGAATTCCTCGTGCTCGTCACGCAGCAACCCGCGCAGGCAATGGCAAGCGAACTCTTTCCGCTCATCCGCAGCCAGACCGCGACCAAGATTTTCCTGCCCGACCCGGCAGCCGAATGGGCGGAATACAAGGCTTGTGGTCTGACGGAAAAGGAGTTTGCCGAACTCAAGAAGCTCGGCAAGGCCTCGCGCACCTTCCTCATCAAGCAGTCCAACCAGTCTGCCTTTGCGACGCTCGACCTCGCCGGCTTTGACGACGAAATTGCCGTGCTCTCGGGCAACCTCGAAAGCATCGCGCTCATGGAGCAGGTCATCGCGGAATTTGGCAGCGACCCTGACGTGTGGCGCGAACCGTTCCTCGAACGCGTGTACATCGCCAAGCAGAAAGCCAAGCTCATCGTTGAATACGGCAAGAGCCCCGAAGCGTGGATGCCGATTCTCGATTCGCGCGTAGCAGAACGCCGGCAACGCGTCGCGGCTGAAACGGCGCGATTTGAAGCCGCGAAAGCGGAAATGGCATGACCATTTTTTCGCGCAGGCGAAAAGACTCAGGAGTTTCCAGATGAAAGCAGTTATCCGAAGTTTCCGTTTGCTGGCGATCTTCGCCGTGTTCATGTTCTCGGGGCCCGCCGCCCATGCGCAGATACCCGTCACGGACGCACTCGGCCTCGCACAAGCGATCCAGCAGGTCACCTATCTTACGCAGCAGCTCGCGCAAATGGAGAAGGACTACCAGATGCTCACAAGCCAGTACAACACGATGACCGCACAGTACGCCGCGATCACCGGGAACCATAGTTACGGAACGATCCTGAACGATTCGAGCCTGCACAGCTATATGCCCGACTCGTGGAGTTCGATTTACTCGAACATCAGCGGTGGAAGCAATGCCACGCTCGGAAGTTCGGCGACGTCCATTCTTCAATCAGAAGGTTTGACAAACGGATCGACGGACTCCCAGACGCGGTACTACGACACGCTCGCTGCAAACAAGGCGATGCAGATGGCCGCCTATAACGCGAACATCGACCGGCTGAACAACATCGAATCTCTGATGACGCAAGCCAATGCGACCGACGATGCTTCCGCAAAGGCTGACCTGCTAAATCGCCTGCAAGCCGAGCAGGCGATGGTGCAAAACGAACAGACGCGTTTGAACATGATGAAGTCCCTTCAGGAATCGGAACTGAAGCTGGCTGAACAGCAGAAAGAGACCGAAACCAAGACACTCATAAAGGGCAACTGATCATGATCCGACGCCTGTTTGCTGCACTCTGCGCGCTCCTGGTGTTTGGTTGCGGGCAACACGCAAGCGAGTCCGACGTTGACCTGACCGGCACTTATGCGGCCGACCTGAAGGGGGACGGCCATCCCGTCCCCTTCCTCAAGGTGGAGCGATCCGGCGATGCTTACCTGCTTTTCGAATACGTGGGGGGCAAGTGGGTCCGTCCGGTTCGCCCGTTCTCGAAGGATAACAACTACGAAGCTGTGAGGCCGCTTGCGAAGGCGGATCTGGAGTCGCTTGTGAAACACCCGCTCGATGTGGCGGTGAGCGGAGTCCAGACCGATGACGTGGTGCTCGCGCACGTTCCCGCGGGCTGGACCGATCGGGGCAGGCCTCGCGAGTTTCATTCCGTCGAGGGGTGGTTTGCGATCACGCTGCTCGGTGCGGTGGATCTGCACAAGCTTTGACGCTTAAGGGAGATTGACCGTGACCACTAGCGTGACCCTGTTCACGACGATGTTCAGCTCGTTCGAGGACAATCTGACGTCGACGATCACTACCGGCGCAGGCAACATGATCTCGCTCATCAGCAGCATCATGGCCGTCTGTTTCCTGATCTATCTGCTGCTGATTACCTTCTCGTACTGGCGATCCGGTTCGCTTGAAGAACCATTGCTGGACTTCTTTACGCGGATGATCGGATGGGTGACTGTCCTGACGTTTGGTATGAACGTCACCTATTACACGACCTACGTCGTGCCGTTCGTCTACAACCTCGGGGACCAACTCGCGACGGCAATTACAGGTTCGACACAGACGGGTTCTGCGCTGGATACGCTGGTGAATGCGTATGCCACCGCTATCGGCACGATCATTGACAAAGCGAGCGGCATCGAGGGCTGGCTGATTGCCGGGTTCATGATTCTCATCATCGCTCTGGTCGGGGTGCCGTTCATTGCGATCGCCGCCGCCTACATCCTGCTCGCGAAGCTCTCCCTTTGCATCATCCTCGCAATCGGACCGATCTTCATCTGCCTGGCGCTGTTTCCGGCCACCCGGCAGTTCTTTACAGCGTGGACCGCGCAGGCCGCCAACTACATCCTGCTCGTGCCGCTGTACGCGATTGCAGCGCAGCTGGAGATCAATTTCGCGACCAGCAACATTCCGACAACCATAGGCGCGGCGGGCTGTCTGCAACTGGCGTTGATGGGTGTTGCCTTCATCGTGATCTCGCTGAGTCTGCCGCATCTCGCTGCATCACTTGCCGGGGGCGCGTCCGTGTCGACCAACTTCAACAAATTCGCGTCGGCAATCAGCCATGGGATGCGGGCGGCAGCGCTCGCCGGGAAGCTCGGAAAGGGAAGCTCCGGCGGGAGCATGAAGGGCAAATAGGACCATCAGTGAGGAAACCATGAAAGCTGTACTGATCGCATTGATCGTTGTCACGGTGGCGGGCTGCTCATCGCCCCCAGAAGCGCCGCAACCGAACGGGATGTGGCAACCGATTACCCAAAACCAGCCTACGGTGAAATGAAGCATGCTCAAACAAGCAATTAACCGAATGCTCGACAAGAAAAAGGCCCCGGTACCCGGCGCCGCTCCGGCGGTCCCCGGACTGACTTCGGTTCTCGCCGCCGGTCCCGCCGGTGAGGATCGGGAGATCGGCCAGTGGTATCTGAAGCAGGCGCGCGAATTCGAGCGCTCGAAGGTTGAAACCCAGCGGGCAGTCGGCCGTCTGGCTATCCGCTTCGCGGTGGGATTCGGCGTGATCGCTGCGCTCGCCGTTATTGGCATGTCGGTTTTAGTACTCCTAAAGCGTCCGAATCCTCCCGCAGTACTTCGCGTTGACAACGCGAACGGCACGGTCACTGTCCTGCCGACAACCGCGCACGGAAGTGTGACGTGGACAGAGAAGAACGACCGGGCCGACCTGCGCCGCTATGTCGAGATGCGGGAAAGCTACGACTGGGAAACGATCCAGGACTTGCACGATGCGATCAAGGTCATGAGCGGCGCACGAGAAAAGGACCTGTATGAAGGGTTTATTCAGGGACCCGCGTCGCCGGTAAAGATCCTCAAGGATCAGGCGCGCGTGATTGCGCACGTGGGCGTAATCACCTTTATCGGAGACACCGCCCAGGTGTTCTTCTCCAAGGAACTGGTGCCGCTGAACACGGCAATTCCGCGAAAGACTGAATACTGGGTTGCCACGATCGCCTACAAGCACGACAACGTGCCGGAACAGACCAGCGAGCAGGACGTCGATCCGACCGGGTTCCGCGTGCTTAGCTATCGGCTTGACCGCGACCTGTCGCGCACGCCAGCCAGCCAGCAGGGCGGAGATCCATCAGCGGTCGCGGCAGGAGGTAATCAATGAAACTGACGATTCTTGCGGCGCTCCTGTTCGCGGTATGGACGCCCGCCTTTGCGTTGACTGTGCCCGGCCCGTGCGGCACCGATCCCAATGTGCAGTGCGCCGAGTACGACCCCAACGAAGTTTTCCAGATCACCACAACCTCGGGCAAGGCGACGCTCATCCAGTTCGAGGATGGCGAGTCCGTCCAGACGAAGGGTGCGGGTATGGGCGACGGAAAGGCCTGGGAAGCGACCAAGGGTGCGAGCTGGATTCTGCTCAAGCCTGCGCAGATCAAGCCGGACACCAACTTTCTCATCGTTACCAACAAGCGCCGCTACGTCCTGTCGCTGAAGTCGGCGGGCCGGAACGATGCGGTCACGTGGGCGCTGCGCTTCGACTATCCGGATACGCGCAACAAGAGGATGGCTGCAGAAGCGAAGAAGCGTCAGGCGGCAGCAGACGTGCTCGCCGGTAGTGCAGTGAACACCGGACCACGGAATGCGCACTATTCGATGCGCGGCGATGTCGACCTGAAGCCTACGCATCTCTTCGATAACGGGACATTCACGTACTTCGAATACAACACGGGCCGCGATCTGCCGAAGGTGTTTGCGATCCTGCCGGACGGCACCGAAGGCTTGGCGCCGTACCACATGGAGGGCGACACGATTGTTGTGCACGAGACGGCGGCGCAGTTTGTGATCCGTCTGGGCAAGTCGGTACTGGGCATCCGAAACGACGCCTACGCGCCGGAAGGTCACTACAACCGCTCCGGCACCACGGTTCCGGGCGAGGTCCGTATCACGAAGGAGAAGGGCGAGTGAGCGATAACAGCCAACACATCGTCGAAGACGCAGCCGAAGATCGCGGCATGCCCGTGATCGCGGGCCGTCGGAAAGGGCGCATTGGAGGCATGGTGTTTGCCGCCGTGGGTGCCGTGCTGATCGCGCTCATCGTGGCGACGATTGCGCTGACCATCCAGCGCATGACAGCCACCCGGCAGGCCGCGCACAAGGAAGTCGAACAACAGCGCAAAGATAAGGCCCAGGCGGGTTCGGGCGCACAGACCGATCTCGGGTCGTTGAAAGCCCGCGTGAAGGCGCAGGAGACGCAGGATCAGGCCATGCAGCGCGCAGCGTCGGAGGCGGCAGCCGCGCACGCCGCCGCCGCGTCAGCGGCGTCCGCATCGATCGTGGCGCCGATCCATGTGGCGCAACAGCAGGGCACCGTGCCCAATCCCTACGGCGCTCAGGCGGCGCATCCGGAGACGCCGCAGGAACGGCGTCTGGCGGGCGGCGTACTGGAGTTCGACGACGGGAAGAAGGACTCGGACGGCGCGGCGAATGACGGCGGCGTGCAGGGGATGGTCAAGCAGGCCGCGGCGCAACTGGTTCCCGGCAGCGGCGGGGGGCTTGCCGGGCAGAAGTCGACGAATCCGCTCGACCAGCAGCTGGAGGGCTCCGAGAGTTCGAGGGCTGCAGTGCGCAAGGCAGGCTTCCTGCCGAACCTTTCTTACCTGCTGAAGAAGAGCACGATCATCCGATGCGTGATGTCGACCAAGGTCAACACCACCTATCCCGGCATGACCGATTGCCAGGTTTCCCGGGACGTCTATTCGGCAGACGGACGCACGCTGCTCATCCGAAAGGGTGCGGACGTAACGGGTGAGCAACGTACGGCGCTCACGCAGGGACAGGCCCGGATCATGGTGCTGTGGACCCGTATCGACGATGGTCCGGTCAAGGTGGAACTCGATTCGCCTGTGACGGATTCGCTTGGCGGTAGCGGCATGGAAGCGTACGTCGACAACCACTGGCTCGCACGCTTCGGCGGCGGGATTCTCGTGAGCCTCATTTCCGACTTTGGCTCGGCTATTGCCAACAAGTCTGTCGGCAACAGCGGTGTCACGTTCTCGACAACGACGGGCTCCACCGAGTCGATGGCAGCGGAAATCCTGAAAAGCTCCGTTGGCATTCCGCCTACCGCGTACTCGAACCAGGGCGATCAGGTGAACATCTACGTCGCTCAGGACGTCGACTTTAGCGATGTGTATGAGCGCGTGCGCGTTGACGGGGGGCAGTAATGGAAGCCGAAGCCGTAGTGGAAAGCACCGTCACGGAACTTGAAAGCGTTGTCGGCCGCTGGGACAGGACGACCACCTCACGAAGCCTGCTCAAGCAGACCGGGATCGTCCGGCACATGAAAACGGAAGGCGTGACTGAAGTTGTCGTGAACCGGCCGGGGCAGATTGCAACGGAAGGGCGCAATGGCTGGAGCCTGCACGAAGCGCCGGAATGCACGTTCGACGCCCTGAACAATCTGGCGAATGCACTGTGCGTGATGAATGACAAGCATCTCACCGCGCAGTCGCCGATCCAGAACATTGTGCTGCCGGACGGCGAACGTTGCCAGGTGTTGATCTACCCTGCATGCGAGGAAGGCACGGTGTCGATCACGATCCGTATCCCGAGCAAGGTGCGCCTTTCGATGGATGACTACGAGCGCTTCGAAGCGTTCAAGGATTTCGTTGATGTCTCGTATCACAAGGCGATTCCGGCGAACGTCGATCTCAAGCCGTTCGAGATCGAGATGCTGCAGGCAAAAGAGAAGCGTGACGTGCGCCGGCTGCTTGAACTGGCGATCGAACACAAGCTGAACATCGTCTTTGTGGGCGGTACCGGCTCCGGAAAAACGACGCTGATGAAGGCGCTCGCGGATCTGGTCGACCCTGATACGCGCGTTGGCACCATCGAGGACACCCACGAACTCAGTCTTCCGAACCAGTGGAACAAGGTTCACATGTTCTACAGCGCGGCGCTGCCGCCCAAGGAAATCGTGAAGTCCACGCTGCGGATGAAGTTCGATCGCGTGTATCTGGCAGAGCTTCGCGGCGATGAAACGTGGGACTACCTCGGACTGCTGAATACCGGTCACGAAGGCGGCATGACCAGCATCCACGCCAACGGTCCGCGGGAGACGTTCGCGCGTATCGCGACCCTCGTCAAACAAAGCGAAGTCGGCCTGGGTCTTGACTATGACTTCATTCTGCGTGAAGCGAAGACAACGATCGACCTGGTGGTGTTCATGGATCGCAAGCGACTGACCAAGCTGTACTACGACCCCGTGGAAAAGTACCTGCTGCTCAACGGCCTGAAGTGAAACGTGTACCGGCCTGCCTGTGCAGGCCGACGAATTTCAATTGCGGAGGTTTGGGGAAACATGGATCGAAACAGGATTCTCATACTGGCTGTCGTGGTGCTGCTGCTCGTGGCGCTCTTTTGCGCCGGCGGCATGTATGTCGGTGGGCTGGCGTTCGTTCGCCTGGAAAAGCTGCCTGATTCTGCCGTGGGCTTCTTTACGCTGCGTGACTACTGGCGAGCCTACGGCGATGTGCATCAGGTCAAGCGCGTGCTGGTACTGTGCAATGCGATTGCGGTGTTGATCACTGCGATTCCGGTTGTGATTGCCGGACTGGCCGTCGCCACACTCGGGCGGCGCGCACTGCACGGCGATGCGCGCTTCGCGCGTGATAGCGAGATCCGCCGCGCGGGCCTGGTGGGAGACTGAGCATGGGCCACCGCTTTCCGGGCATCATCGTTGGCTATCACAAGCGCCTGGGCTACCTCGTCTACTACGGCCAGCAGTTCGTCCTGCTCGCCGCGCCCACGCGTTCCGGCAAGGGTGTCGGTATCGTGATCCCGAATCTGCTCACCTATCCCGATTCGGTCGTGGTGCTGGACCTGAAGCTGGAAAACTTCCGGTACACATCAAAGGTCCGTGCAGCCCACGGGCAAAAGGTGTTCCTGTTTGCGCCGTTTTCGGAAGACGGCGTGACGCACCGGTGGAACGTGTTCGATGCGGTGATGTCGTTTCCGCCGCACCTGCGCATCGGGGAAGTGATGTCGATCGGCGAAGCCTTCTGGCCGAGCCGGGTTGAGGCGAAGACGAAGTTTTTCCACGACAGCGCGCGCAACCTGTTCCTCGCACTCTCGCTGTACCTGATGGAGACGCCGGGCCTGCCGCTGACGCTAGGTGAGATTTTCCGTCAGGGCTCAGGCGCGGGCCGTCCGATCAAGCAGTTCGTGCAGGAAGTCCTGCGCACGCGCGCCACGGCGAGCGCAGCGGGTGCGGCCCTGAGTCCCGATTGCGTGGATGCCTTTAACCGCTTCCTGAGCATTCCGGACAACACCCTGGGTAACGTCACCGCGACGTTCAACGCGCCGCTGCTGGTGTTCGCGAATCCTGTCGTCGACGCCGCAACGAGCGCTTCGGACTTCGATCTGTCCGCTGTGCGCTCGCAGCGCATTTCGATCTACTTTGGCGTGACGCCGAACCGGCTTGATGACGCCGCACAGTTGATCAACCTGTTCTATTCGCAGCTGATCAAGCTGAACATGCGCGAGCTGCCCAAGGACAACCCGGCGCTGAAGTACCAGTGCGCGATGTTTCTCGATGAGGCGGCCGCGGTCGGAAAGATCGGAATCATTGACCAGTCGAACGCGTATATCGCGGGCTACAACATGCGCCTGGTCACGATCATCCAGAGCGTTGCGCAGCTGCAGCGCGAGGACATGTACGGCAAGGATGGCGCGCGCACGCTCGTCACCAACCACGGCATGCAGATTCTCTATCCCCCGCGCGAACAGGCCGATGCCCGGGAGTATTCGGAAATGCTGGGCTATTTCACGGCAGTCCAGCGCTCACGTGGCCGCAGCACAGGCAAGGGCGTGACGAAGAACAACGGCCAGACCGAGCAAAAGCGCGCGTTGATGATGCCCCAGGAACTGCGCGAGATGCCGCAGAAGGAGGAAATCATCATCACCGAGAACTGCAAGCCGATCCGCTGCGAGAAAGCCCTCTTCTACAAGGATCGCGCTTTCATCGATCTGCTCAAGGCCCAAAGCCCGACGCTTGCGGCCCTTGGCGAACGCATGCCAGACCAGGACCAGCTGGAGCTTGCCGCGCTGCAGTTGCGCGAACTGAGCGTACCCGTGCCGAAGATCGATATCGAGTCGATGTGGGCGCAGCGGCTGCAGGCGCGTGCGGTGCAGCCCGAGATACGGGAGGTCACGCGCGATGAGCTGGCGCTGCTCAAGGCCGAGGACATCGCGAACGCTGACGAAATCTTCGAGGCCATGTGTGGTACGTGGCCGTTTCTCCGAGAAATCAAGACTCTGACTGAATCAAGGGAGGTTGCAAACCATGAGTGAGAACAACGAAATCGGATTCCAGGGTGGTCTGGCGAGAGAAAACCCGTATCGAATGGTCCAGCCGGGTGTCACGTCCTCATGGGATGAGGCGGCGAACGATGTGAACGGCCGGAATGCCGATGGTCTGCGCCCGATCGAGGTTGCGGCACGCGCACTGAACGTCGTCGAGTTTCTGACAATCGCCTCGCAGCCTGACTTCAACCCGGCCGACGTCGATCCGCGTGCGCAGGCGAGCCTCGCGCGCGATGATGACTTTCCGCAAGCCGCGGAGCGGTACGACGCGTTTATCGAAGCTCTGGAGACATATGACAGGTTCGTGCGCGCAGCGCACCGCCTGCATCCCGAGCGCGAAATCGAGGATGCGCTGGAATCGCGTCTGGATGACGGCCTGCCGACTATCGAGACCGCCGATAACCCGCGCATCGCCCCGCTCGATATCGGCACGGCTGCCGCGAATGATGACAACGCCCGCAACGCGGCGAACGATCCGGACAAGACTCGTGCCCAGCCGACGCTTCAGCCGGATCTCGAGCGCGCGCGTCTTGCGCGCGCCGAAGACCGCGAGGCATTCGAGCGTGCGCAGGCGGATCTGGCAGCGCTGCTGGAGAAGAATGGCGGCCGTGTGGGAAAAGGCCCGGCTCAGGCGCCTCAAGCAGCGACGGAAACAGGCCGCGAGGCACAAGGCCAGCAGGCGGCTGATGGCGGGAAAGAGGGTGAGGGCAACGAGGTCAAGGCCGCGCCCATTTTCCGCGAAAAAGGCTATGAGGTACCTGCATCGGTGGTCGCACAGTACGTTGCCTTCGACGGCAAGTATCTGCATCGTCAGACGGAGGTTGTGCATTTCCACGACAAGGGCCGCAAGCTTTCGACGGATAGCGAAGACAAGGCGGTTGTGCGCAGCATGATCGAAGTCGCCAAGGCGAAAAACTGGGGCGAGGTCCAACTCAAAGGCAGCGAGGAATTCCGTCGCCAGGCATGGGTTGCAGCGGAACTGGCAGGCATCAAGTCGACCGGATTCAAGCCGAAGGCGCAGGACCGGGCGCTGCTGCAGGCGGCGCGCGAGGAAATGCGCATTTCGGCGGGAGAGCGCGAGGCGGGGCGCAGCGAGGGGGCAAACACGGTGGAGGTGTCCGCCGGCGCCCGCGCGGCTGAACAAAAGCCCGCTGAACAGGCACGTGCGGCCGCGGAGAAGCCCGCAGAGCCCCAGGCCGCCACGGAAAAAGCCGCAGCGCCGCAGGCTGACGATGCGGCGGCGGTGCAGGCTGCACGAGCAGCATTCATGGAGCGCGGCAGGGCAATCCAGGCCGGTGCGCGTCCCGGCTTCGACGCGTTGTCGGCAGATACCGCGCGCAAGGTGCTCGAACAGCGCATCAAGGGGTTCTCGCCGGAAGTCCAGGCGCGATTCCGCAACGACATGGAACGGCAGATTGAGGAAGCGCGCAAGGCAGACACACCGCTTGCGATTCCTGTACCCAAGGCCGACCGCATTCTGGTCGAGGCGGCAAAGATGCAGCAGGAGGCACCGGCGCGCGCAGCTGAGACTGCACCCGAAGTCCCGTCAGACATCGAGCGCTAGGCGAGCCCCGGTCGGGGGCCGGGCAGGCCCCTGACACCAATCAATTTTTCAGGAATCCAATCATGCACGTTTCAATCGTCAATTTCAGCGGCAACGTTGGAAAGAGCACCATCGCCAATCACGTGTTTGCCCCGCGCATGCCGGACGCGCCGATCATCCGCATTGAATCGGTGAATTCAGATGGCTCCGATGGCGCGACTATCCGCGGCGATCAGTTCCGCGAGATCCAGGAGGGCGTCCTCACGCTGACCGACTCGATCAGCGACGTGGGCGCGTCAAATGTGGAGGACTATGTATCGGGGCTGCGCAGCTTTCACGGTGCGCATGAAGACCTCGACTTCTTCATTGTGCCGACGGTGCCCGACGACAAGCAGATGGTGGACACCATCGCCACAATCGATGCGCTTTCGACTGAAATTGGAGTGCCTGCGCAGAAGATCCGGGTGGTATTCAACCGGGTAAACCAGCGGCATTCGGTCGAATCGCAGTTCGCGCCGATTTTCAACTGGCACAAGAAGGCGCGCGCGTGCGTCGTCGACCCAGCTGCCGCGATCTACAGCAACGAAATTTATTCGCTGTTGCGCGGTACGGACCAGAGCATCGTCGCGCTCGCTGCGGACGAAACCGATTATCGCGCCATGATTGCCGGGGCAGATGCGGCCGAACGGCAGCGCCTCGCTCGCATGATCTCGCGCAAGCGTCTGGCCGCGAGCGTAAAGGATGAACACGATCGTGTGTTCGCCATTCTGACACGTTAAGCGCGGCGAGCTGAGCGATGAACGGAAACCAGATTGAGAGTCTTCGCGATGCGATGCTCGAAGAGGCTGTCGGGCAGGTTATCGCGCTTGCGCAGAATATCGATGCACTGGTGCGCGCACTGGAAACGGCGGTTCCTAACGCGCGTTCAGAGATCGAAAAGGGCGGTGAGTTCGCCGCCCTGCGCTTTGCCCGGATGGCCGATGAACGCGTGGCGCAGTTCGTGAACGCAACCAGGGAGGTTTCCGCGCTCCGCGAGTTGTTGCTTGGCGAGGTCGCGAGCGCTGCAACGGCGCACAGCCTCAAGCTTTTCCGTGAAGAGGTCGCGAAGGCCGCGAACGACAGCCGCAGTGAGCGTATCCGCGATCTGGCGATTGCTGCGCTATTCGGAGCGCTGGGAGCGTTAGGCGTGGGCGGGCTTCTTCTCGCGGGACTTCACCTGACGCACTAAACAGGGCGTATCGCGCGCTGGGCGGGGGACGCCACCCAGCGCGTCGCAAGGTCATACCTATAACAAATTAGGAACCCTAATCATAATGACGGACTATCTCAGTATTGGTGCGAATACTGGTCGGCAGGAAAACAGGTCGCGGTTTGCTGCGATCTCGGCATTTGCCTGCCTGCTGATGCTTGTATTGCTGATGGCGATGCCTGTGCGTGCATGGGCGGGGGATGACTCCATGAAGCCGCAGCCGACAGGAGATTGGGTTCCGGTCAATACCGTATCGGTTGATGCCGCGACGGGCGACGATGGCTGGGTTGAGTTCGAGCCGGATTCGGTGGCGCCCCCTGGTGCGACGCAGGCCGCGAGCGTGAGCACTGCAGGTGCCTCGAAAGCCGAAGCCCCGCATACGGAGTCGCGCACGGTGACAGCGGAGGATCGCACTCCTGCCACGCGTCCGGTCGTGCCCGAAGTTGCTGCGGCTCGCACACAAGCGGCGTCTGCCGTGTCAGGTGACAGCCCGAGCAAAGCGGCTGCCGTTGGATCGGCGCCCGCCGTATCCGGCAAGCCGTTTTCGGGCAAGACGGTCAATGCGCAACTCGAGAAAATTGCTGCACCCAGCGCTCGTGGGTTGAGCGTACTCAAGCCGGCTGCTGCTGCTGCTGCTGCTGCTGCGGCGGCGGCGATCCGGGTGGAACCGAAAGTCCCGGCTTCGTCGGCCGTTGCCGCTTCGCAGGTCGTCCCGCCCGCGACGCAGCAAGCCGTGGTAACGCCTCAGTCGCGAACGATCGCTTCGTCCAACCCCGTATTGCCCGTCGTGCTGGCATCGCATGCGGCTTCGTCTGGCGCGCAACGGCGCGTCGTTGCCTCAGCCGCTGCTGCTACGGCGGCGGCCGCGGCAGTCACGGCATCGAGCGTTAGTCCGGCAGCAGCGGGTGGCGTCAGGCATGTCGGACCGACCGCCGCTTCGGGCGAACGTTTTATGACGGGGTCGGCTCTGGCGTTCGATGCGCCACGTCAGTCAGCGCTGGCTGACGCACCGTTGCAGCTTTCCTTCACCTCGCCTGTTGCGGGTGGGGCGATTGTGCCTGGAGCGCTACCGGGCGGCACAGCAGCAATGAATGGTTTTGAAGCGGCGATGGCGATTGCGGCGTCGGATTCTGACGCGAGCGCACCGCACGGCCAGTGGGAGAAGTCGCACAACGCCCAGTCGCAGAACGCGACGGACATGTTGCGTGAGCGGGTTAGCTCGGCAGCGGATTCGGCAATCGAGAAGTATCTGCGCCAGTTCGGCACCACGCGGCTGAACATCGGCGGTGGCAACAAGTTTCACGACTACAGCCTCGATATGCTGGTCGCGTTCAAACAGACAAAAGAAACTGTCTGGTTTACGCAACTGGGCTACCGGCGCTCGAACGCGTTGAGCACCTATTACCGGAACACTGCCAATCTCGGCCTCGGCATGCGCACCTATGTTGACGATTACCGCTGGCTGCTTGGTGCCAATGTTTTCTACGACCGTGACGTGACGCGTCAGCATCAGCGTTTGGGCGTGGGCCTCGAAGCGTGGACGGACTATCTGAAGCTGTCTGCGAACGGTTACATGCGCCTGACGAACTGGCGTGATTCCGAGGACATCGTGGGATACCGGGAGCGACCCGCCAACGGCTGGGATATCCGCGCGGAGGGCTATCTGCCACGGTTTCCGCAACTGGGCATGAAGCTCATGTACGAAAAGTACTATGGCGACAACGTGGGTTTGTTTGGCTCCAGTGCTCTCCAGAAGAGCCCCAGCGCCGTCACGGTTGGACTGACCTGGCAACCGGTGCCGCTTATTGGCTTCGACGTCAATTACCGGCGCGGGCAGGGCGGCCATTCGGATGGCGGCGTAATGGCGACACTTGCCTACCGCATGGGTGTGCCGCTGAAGGATCAACTGGACCCTGAAGGCGTGAGCGAGTCGCGACAGATCCGCTTTAGCCGCCTCGATCTCGTGAACCGCAACAATGAGATCGTACTGCAGTACCAGAAGAAGCAAGGCCATATCAGCCTGCAGTCGAGCGTCAGCGGCTATCCGGACAATACTGTGCGGTTTGCGGTCAACGCGTATTCGGGCGTGGGCTTCAAGTCGCTCTCGTGGGAGGGCACGGCTAGCTCGTTTGCACAAGCCTATGGCGGCGGCAGCAGCGGTACCTTGAATCTCCCTGCCTACACGCCGGGCGGCACGAATACGTATGATCTGCGCCTTGTCGGCCAGGAGAAAGACGGGACGCGTGTCACCTCTAACACAATGACTGTGACGGTTAGTGAGACGCAGCTGACGCTCGCGGCCTCAAAGGCATCAGCGCTCGCGAATGGCGCGGACAGTGTGACGTTTACCGCGACGGTAACGAGCAACAGCGGCGCAGGCGTGGCGGGGCAGACTGTCCGATGGACCGTGCCTAGTGGCACTACATTGGTTTCGTCAACGACACTGACCAACGGTGCGGGCGAAGCGACTGCAACGGTGACTACGACCACGGCGGGGGTGGTTACGATGCAAGCGCTCGATAGCTCCTCGTCGGCGACGGCCAGCGCGAGCACGACCTTTACGGCGGATAACTCGACGGCGAACGTGGCGACGCTGACGGCCTCACCTTCAACGATTGCCGCCAATGGCAGCAGCAACACGACGCTTACGGCGACGCTCAAGGATGCGAACGGCAATGCGATCGGCTCGGGCGTCATGGTTGCATGGAGCACGACGCTGGGCACGCTGTCGGCGACCACCAGCACCACCAACAGTAACGGCCAGGCGACCGTGACGCTCACTTCGACCACGGCGGGCACGGCGACGGCCACAGCTGCGGCAACGGCCGGCAAGAAGACCGCAGCCGTACTGTTCGTGGCGGACGCGACGACGGCCACTGTCTCGGCGCTGAGCGCATCGCCAACGAGCATCACAGCCAACGGTACCGCCACCTCAACGCTGACAGCCACGCTTAAGGATGCGAACGGCAATGCGCTCGGCGCGGGCCTGACGGTGACGTGGAACGCCACGGCGGGCACGCTCTTGGCGAGCAGCAGCACGACCAACAGCAGCGGCCAGGCGACGGTCACGCTTACCTCGTCCACTACGGCGGGCACGGCAACGGTCACGGCTACGGCTACGGCTACGGCAGGCAGTAAGGCTGCGTCGGTGGCATTTACTGCAGATCCGTCGACGGCCACAGTCTCTGCTCTTGACGCATCGCCAACGAGCATCACGGCCAACGGCAGCAGCACGTCGACGCTGACAGCCACGCTCAAGGATGCGAACGGCAATGCGCTTGGCGCGGGTCTGACGGTGACGTGGAGCACGACGGCGGGGACGCTCTCGGCGACAACCAGCACGACCAACAGCAGCGGCCAGGCGACGGTTACACTCACTTCGTCCACTACGGCGGTCACGGCGACGGTCACGGCGACGGCAGTAGCAGGTAGCAACGCCGTATCGGTGACGTTCGTCGCTGACACCTCGACGGCCACAGTATCGGCGCTAAGCGCATCGCCTTCGAGCATCACAGCTAACGGCACCAGCACCTCGACGCTGACGGCCACGCTCAAGGATGCGAACGGCAACGCGCTCGGCGCGGGCCTGACGGTTACGTGGAGCGCGTCGGCGGGCACGCACTCGGCAAGCAGCAGCACGACCAACAGCGGCGGCCAGGCGACGGTCACGCTCACCTCGTCCACCACGGCGGGCACGGCAACGGTCACTGCGGCGGCTACGGCAGGTAGCAAGACCGCATCGGTGGAGTTTGTTGCTGATACGTCGACGGCCACGGTTTCGTCGCTGAGCGCATCGCCTTCGAGCATCACGGCCAACGGCACCAGCACCTCGACGCTGACGGCCACGCTCAAGGACGCGAATGGCAACGCGCTCGGCGCAGGCCTGACGGTAACGTGGAGCAAGACGGCGGGCACGCTCTCGGCGACAAGCAGCACGACCAACAGCAGCGGCCAGGCGACGGTCACGCTCACCTCGTCCACTACGGCGGGCACGGCGACGGTTACTGCGGCGGCCACCGCAGGCAGCAACACGGCATCGGTGACGTTCGTCGCTGACACCTCGACGGCCACGGTTTCGTCGCTGAGCGCATCGCCTTCAAGCATCACGGCTAACGGCACCAGCACCTCGACGCTGACGGCCACGCTCAAGGATGCAAATGGCAATGCGCTCGGCGCGGGCTTGACGGTGACGTGGAGCAAGACGGCGGGTACGCTCTCTGCGACGACAAGCACCACCAATAGCAGCGGTCAGGCGACGGTCACGCTCACCTCGTCCACCACGGCGGGCACGGCGACCGTCACAGCGGCGGCTACGGTAGGCAGCAAGAGCGCCTCGGTGACCTTCGTTGCTGACTCATCGACTGCACGCGTGGTGTCCCTGACGCAGACGGCAACGACGGGCACCGCTGACGGCAGCAGCACGATCACCTTCACCGCCCTGGTCGAGGACGCGAATGGGAACGTGGTGAGCGGAGCGTCGGTGAGCTGGTCAACGACGCTTGGAACGCTCTCAGCAAGCTCAAGCACGGCGAATTCGAGCGGTTATGCGACGGTGACGCTTACCGCGCCTTCTTCTGCTGGCACAGCGACGGTGGCTGCATCGGCCACGGCTAGCAGCAAGAGTGCAAGTGTGACGTACACCAGTTCCAGCGCTGTAATTCAGAGCATCTCCTACACCATCACCGCAAGTGGCGGCTCTAACGAGACCGTGACAGTAACGGCTACTGTGACGGACAGTTCAGGGAATGCATTGCCTGGAGCCACAATTAACTGGAGCGTGGCAGTGGACAGTTACGCCAGTGCGACTCTAGGCGCTTCCTCATCTACGACAGACTCAAGCGGAAAAGCGACGGTCACAGTTAGTGCAACAGGTTTGAGCACAGGCACTTACGGCCACATCACGGTGACGGCAACGTCGAACTACAACTCGAATTCCGTCACCTGGGCAATTCAAGGGTATGACGGCTCAAACGGGGGTTAGTGCAGTCAGCGCAACACTAAGAATCTGACTCTTCGAGGAGAGGGGGCGAAAGCCCCCTTTATGCTTGGGTCGTTCCTGATAGCCAAATCCGCTTCGGGCGGTGACAGGATGACAAAATGGATATCGATCGCCAATCGACGTGAAGGAAGATACTCGAACTCGTGCAGCGAGATGCCCTGCGAATTCCCCGACAGAAGACTATTGTGACGATCGCGACCGCTTCCGATTGCTAGCGAAGATCAAAAGTCTATACACCGCATATTCTCGATTTTCATTTCAAATACTTTCAACAATTCACCGAATCGGAAGTTTCACCGTTTCCATTTTTAACCAGTAAGATCAACGCGGGCATTCGTTTTTTGTGCAAGTGAGGAGTTGAAACGGAACACGCCGCAGGCAGCGCTCATAGCTAAGAGGCGAATGCTTAGGGCGCGCGGGAAATTCAATCCGCATTCTCTAGTCGAGACGCACGAACTGTAATGCCGCGAAATAAAGTGCCGCCGAAAACGCTTTGACATGAGCGTTAAACGCCCATAGAATGAATACAACTGATCGGGAACAACGAGAGGTCAGTTAGGTTCTTGTCCCGTAACTCAATTTGTTTGAAGAGGTCAATATGAAGAAGATCGCATTTGTAGTCCTCACGGTTATCGCAGGTTTCCAGTTCGGGAACGTTCACGCTGCCGATACTGACGCGAAGCAATCCGCGCAGGCGACGTCGGCCAAACAAACGCACTTCAACGACGCCTGGAACGTCTCCGCCAACGGAATCCGGCACCCGTTGCTCGATGGCGAACCGCAGACGCGCGCAAACTGGGATTACTCCAGCGCTCATGATGTCGATGGCTACGCGGTGCCGCGCTCGTAAGCCTCCTGTCTGACACAAAATGGGGAGGGCGCGTGCCTTCCCCAACCGACCACAATCATAGAAGGGGTAGCAAATCATGAAGAAGATGCTTTTCGTCGCTCTGGCGCTCGCTGCCGGTGTTCACGCAACTGCACAGGCCGCCGATGCACAGGCCTCGAACGCTAACGCGCAACTGACCGTCAAGCAGATGCACGCCAACGACACCTGGAAAGTGTCGCCAAACGGTATCCGTCACCCGCTGCTCGATGGCGATCCTCAGACGAGCGCAAACTGGGATTACTCCGTCGATCACGATGTCGATGGCTACCCGGTGCCGCGCTCGTAAGCCGCCTGACTGAAACCAGACGGGGAGGGCGTGTGCCTTCCCCAAACAATCTCGCACATTGAAGGGGTAGCAAAATCATGAAGAAGATGCTTTTCGTGGCTCTGGCGTTCGCCGCAGGTTCTCACGTAACTGCTCAGGCTGCGGAAGTGCAGGCCGCAAACGCTAACGCGCAACCGACCGTCAAGCAGATGCACACCAACGACACCTGGAATGTCTCCTCGAACGGAATCCGACATCCGCTGCTCGATGGCGAGCCGCAAACAGGCGCAAATTGGGACTACTCCAGCGCTCACGATGTGGATGGTTACGCTGTGCCGCGATCGTAATCGGATCAAAGTGGGGCAGTCATGGGTGGAGGAAAGAGGGGGCGGGAGTCCCCTTTTTTCATTGCGCTGCGCTGGGAGAGTCGTACCGTAAAATAGGAGGTTTCTTCATTGGACCCAGGTCAAGACACCGCTACTGCCTCGTGGGCGAGCTGTCGATGCCGCGTGAATCTCATGATGCCTTCACACCTGCCCTATCCGAAAGGCGACTTGCGCCGGATGCTGACTGTACTTGCTGCAATTGAAGTTCTGCCCGTAGCGACGATCCAGCTTGTCGCGGAGTCTGTGGGACTGGACCGGCGGACCGTGAAGCACCTGATCGATCAGGCACGCGAAGAGGCCTGTGTATCGATCCGCAAGGATGGTTCTGTGTATTCGATCATCAACTGGGGGCCGGTCCTCAGAAAGGAGGCGGCCATTCGGGCGCTACGGACCGGTTTGTATCCGGAAGCAAAGAACGCCTAAACGATGTGCGAAGCGAGCCACGTTTGAGCGCGCATTCTCGCGCATGGGTGATTTATTGCGGTGAAAGAAACGGTAGCACTGCTGCGCTCGTTCGTCGGTGCCATGCCCGCGCATGTTGCAAGAATCCGAAAGAAAACAAAGCACTGTCCGGCATGTTTCGTCGATAAAATTACAGCGTTTTCCTGCACATTTCCGGCAGGATGACTCGCACCGAAAGGTCCGCGCGCCGCAGCGCGACAACTCTTTCCTCGTCATCTTCCCCAGCATAGGGTTTGGTCACCCGTGATGCAGCCCATGCCGCTTACCGGCAGCCGTTGGCAATCGGCGGCTGGATGCGGCCGCACTATCAGAGCCGGCTACGCCCGCGCGCGGTGATTTTTCGTGTGTGATATCACGAGGACGTGTCGTCGATAGGCCGGAGAGCTGGGCGCATAAGGTGCGGACGGGGGCGAGCGATGGGGTGAGATTGTTCCGCTGCAACTGGTTTTCATTACGCGTCGTTACAAACAATAAGTCAGATACACACAGATGAGGAATGCAACCCACCTGCGCAGCGCGACCGGCATCAAGCTGAAACTCGCGGAGGCTCCTGTATCACCGGGGCTAGCATGAATGGAAAAACCGCTCGATCGCCTCATAGCTTGGCTATGCTTGCTTCGTGGGTCCGCGGCCTGTTCGGCGCGTTGATCTTCGGTCCTGCCTTGATGCTCTTTGCCTTTTTGGCGTTCGACAGTAGCCTTTCATTTTCTAATCTAGCCAGCGACTATTACAGGGTTGCAGCGCTGGAGACGACGCGCCCAGCAACGCCGGGCTTTATTTCGGTCGCTGCGTGTCCAGGCGTCTCAGCCTCGCTGCAAGCGCTTTCTGCATGTCCCGATGCCCAGCTGACGCTCGTCCCGGTGTCGAAGCTCGAGAGCGTAATGGCGGCGCGGTTGCGTTTCCTGTACGTTGTGTCCGTGGTGGCATCGGCGTTTGTGGTTGTGGCTTTCCGGTTCCTGCGCCGGACGCTCGCGGGTGTGCCCGGTGCGTGCAGCTGGCCTCCCGTCGAGAAGCCTGCTTCGCCTTTCGACTTCGCGGGAGTTGCCCCTCCCGTTGCATCCAATCGGAAGCAGGCGAGCGGCGCGGTCACGTTTGAGTCTGGCGCACGGCAAGGTGCATTGAGCTACCGTTACCGCGATACGCCAGGAAAGTGATCCGTCAGAGAGCGACTTCACTGAAGCTGAAAACGAGCCCGCCGTTTGCGGGCTTTTTTGTGTTTGCTTGCCAGACCTGAAGCGGTTACGAGCTCGCGCGGCCGCCGGTGATCCAGTGAGCAAGCCTGCGCTTCTTCGACGCGAGATGCGTTTCTTTGAGCCCGTCCGCAAAGGGATAAGAGTGGTGTAACGCGCACGGTTATATTCAAATCATGACGCACCAAGAAATGTAGTGTCTGTATAATTACGCGACGCGAACACATTCGTTCCCCCCGTTCTTTGCTCGCTAAGGGACGACGCGGCGATGTTCGTCCGAACGAACAACTGCACGAGGGAGATTGTTTATGAAAAGAGTCATTGCGACGTTGGTCATTGCTGCATCGGGCATCGTCGTTGATACGTCGGCTCATGCGAGTGATGCCTGCCAGACGATTTTGTGCCTGGCAGGCATGCTATCCGGCTCGGGGGGTGGCAGCAGCTGCGATTCCGCAGTGGCCGACTACTTCAATATCGTCCCGACGCGTCACGGTCATCCGGATCTCTCCGCCATGCCCAAACAACGCCTGGCATTCCTGAATCAATGCACGTCAGACGTCGGCACCTGGAAGACAGACATTAATAACGCGTATGGACAAACGTATTGAGCGAGCGCGCAGCCAGGGAAGCGTTAGCGAGAGCCGCTTCGTGACTAGCCACTTGATTCTTCTGGATGACGGTGCGTTTTTTATCAAGCGCAGTATCAATGGTGACGCGGGCTCGGCGAGCGGGCATCTTCTGCACCGGTGTGGCACCGGCCTTGGTGAGGTCGATGCGTATGAATGTGTCGGCATCTATGAGCGCGAGCCGTCCGGCGCATGGGGCGCATCCATCAATGTACCGGGTGCCGGAACGACCGGCAGCAACACACGCAGGCTTGGGCCGTTCAGGACCAACCACGACGCGATAACGGCTCTGTGGAAGGCGAGACGTGACACGTGCTATACGACTCAGGAGTAGCGCAAGCAGCGCTCCGCACCGGCCGGCAGCCGGAAATGAAACTGGAACCGATGAAAGTCTCCGCCCATGAAGCCCGCCGCGCTCACCGTACGGCGAAGCGTACGCGAAACGAGGTTGTCATCACGCGCAAGGCCGTAATCCGCGCATTTTCTGCCCCCGGCATGTCCCGTCAGGTGGCAATGGAGATCGTGCGGACGTACATGGGCAGCAGTCCCGTTCCTCCAGCATGGGGGCGGTTGGGTGTGCGCGGGACGTTCGGTGGCAAGATCGAGCGGCGCTGGTCGAGGTTTATCCGGCGTCTGCGCCCGGCCGGTTATGAGGATACGCAACGGCACTGGCTTCAGCCGTTTGTGCAGACCCCGCATGACTTTGGAATTGACCCGGAACAGCGCGGCGCTGCCCCGAGCGTGAAGGAATTGCGAACCGCACGGCACGCTGGCCGATGAAGTCGGGGTGCCGGCAAGATTCGGACTTTTTCGTACGCTAGGCGTTTAGAGGTGACTTTCCGAATGTCGCTGAACGACCGAGGCTGTGTGGAAACTCGGAACGCAGATTTGACGTGCAAAAAATCTGATTTGACGACTATAGAGCCGCGTTGCGCTCTCGGAATCAATCGATCAACCGAGAGATGTTGGGTGGCTGCGCTACCTTACCGCAAGCCGTTTCCCGGCATATGCTGGAAGGCCTGGGTGCCTCACGCACCCACTAGCCGCATGGCCCTCATGGTTCGCGAGAATCCCAATATCGCCATCACGCGCTTGAGGTTATACGCCAGCACATGCAGGCTCATCTCAGTACTGACATTGGATAACCTGCGCGTCAGGAAGTGCGTATAGCCCATCCAGTGCTTGAACGTTCCGAAGACATGTTCAACGGTTCGCCTGCGCACCATCATCGCATCCGGCATCCTGTCCAGTCTCCGCTGCGCAGCTTCCAGTACAGACTCGTGTTCCCATCGGGTGATCCGTCGATAGTCACTCGGCGTACATTTTGATTTGATTTCACAACGAGGACAGGCACTACTCCAGTAGCGATGCAGTTGCATGCCATGCTCCTCACGTGCGAAGCGGTGGATCGCACGTTGCCCGGCTGGACAGAGGTATTCGTCATCGCGCGCGATGTAGATGAAGTCTGCTCTGTCGAAGCGGCCATGCGCATTGGCGCCTGATGTCAGGTTCTTCGGCAGAATGGCGAGAATGCCTGCATCCGTGCAAGCTTTTATCTGTGGGCCGCTGTAGTATCCACGGTCGGCGATGACCTTCAATCTTTTCCTACCCATGGCATCACGAGCAGCTTGCGCCATCGGATTGAGCTGTGCCCGGTCGTGTCCAGAGTTCGTTACCTCATGCGCAACGATGAGGTGGTGCCTGGCGTCTACGGCCACCTGCACGTTATAGCCGACCATACCAGAGCCTCTGCCGCTGGTCGCCATGGAGCGTGCATCAGGGTCAGTCAGAGACAGCTGGCCATCCGGTTGCGTCTTGAGTTCTTCTTTGATCTGTTCGAGGCGATGCATTTGATCGCGCAATTGCCCGATCTTCTCCTGCAGGCGAGCTGTCTTCGCTTCAAATTCGGGCGGCTGCGTCCGGTCAGCCGTTTCCAGCGCACTCAGGTAGCGCTGGACGCTCTCCTCAATCTGCTGCTGCCGCTTATCGATCTTGCCCGTCGTGAAGTTACGGTCGCGAGTGTTCGATGCCTTGAACTTGCTTCCATCAATGGCGACCAGTGCCTGTGAGAACAGCTTCAGATCACGGCACAGCACGACAAACCGGCGGCAGACGTTGCGGATGCCGGTGCCGTTGTCTCGTCGAAAGTCAGCTATCGTTTTGAAGTCCGGTATCAGTCGGCCTGTGAGCCACATCAGCTCAACATTGCGCTGACATTCGCGCTCCAGGCGGCGGCTCGATTGAATCCGGTTGAGGTAGCCGTAGATGTATATCTTCAGCAGCACTGCCGGATGGTAGGAGGGGCGACCTGTAGTCGACGGTGTGACACCTTCGAAACCCATCGATTCCAGTTCCAGCTCTTCGACGAAGGCCTCGATGATCCTCACCGGGTTATCCTCAGTAACGAAATCATCCAGACATTCTGGCAACAAAGTTACCTGCTTGCGGTCTTCGCCTTCAACGAATCGCTTCATGAATCCCCCGACCCGAACGCGTTGATTCAGTTTAGGTGATCAATGCGTTTTCACACAGCCTCGACCCTTAAGCGACATCCGTCGATGCCGAGAGCGGACGTCCGCAACCGTCACGGCTTGCAATGTGTGGGCGCGGTATCGGCGCGGACTTATCGTGTCGGTTATAACGTCGTCGACTGGCGCATCTCGTATCTCGCGCATGTAACATGTATAAGCTGGCAGTACCCTTGCAGCCACCGTCGCATCGGTTTCCGTATCGCCCTGCCAGGCAACCGCTCAATCATCTGCCTGTGAATCGCCTCACACTCTGAAGCTTCTGTGAATCCAGTTTAAGGTCATCGATTGTTTCTCTATCTGGATCGACCGGACTAGGCCAGATAATGGCTAGCTGATATCCAAGACTATCCAGATGCTGTAGCCTAAGTTCCAGGATGGTTGACGGATCGGTGTCACGAGGTAAATTCACCACTAGTGGTGCGATATTAGACAAATCCGGCCACTGATTCTTCTGCAAATCAAAGTCACTTACTTGCCTATCCAAGATTTTTTTTCTAGTTGGATCGCGCTCTCTGCTCGCGCGATCCTTCAAAGCGTCAAACTCGCTCGCTGTAATAGATCCAAATTCTCCGATTATCTTTGCGATACGCGTGCTTGGGTATTTTCCGTTTAATGAATCGAAGAGCTTGCTGGCATAATAGTGATGTTGTGGTAGATCAACCTTAACCGATGAAAATTCTCCATAGATGTCGCTAAGGTAACGGTGTCCAATTGTAGATTTTAGGCCATAAGCCTTGATCGAAGCGACGCATTCCGACAGAAATGCCATCATATCATTGGGTTTCAACGACTTGCCGAAGAGCGACCCCGTGAAGCGATATATACACCACCCGGGCTCATTAATTACCTCGAATGCATATATGACATCTTTATTGGCAGCCGCAATTTTTAAAATAGGTTCTAATGTGCCTATGATAAATTCCCTGCGGATAGAAGGGTTCTCAGCAATAGATCTACGTCCTCCCGGCCAGTCGCCGTGCGTCGGCACAAACCTTCCAGCGCCCAATGGAAGATCTCCTTTCGGTTCGTCGAAAAAAGCGAAATCAATCAATACAGGAATGATTTGCACATTTGCCTGCCTGCAAATATTCAGTAGAAGGGCGAAATCTTCGAGAAATGACTTGTCCACACTCGCCGGCGGATGGAAGTCCCAGAAATTCCCTCGATCGTTGGCAAATCCAACCTCGACTGTCCCATCATAATTTGCGCCATTTCCCATTAGCCACATGCGTATTACGGTGATGCCTGCATCCCTCAGCGTCTTGAAATTGTTTTCCATCTTATTGTCTTGAGTCCATGACTGTGGCTTCCCACGGGGAGTAAGATTAGGGCCAATGGTAATGTACCGATTGGCGGGCCAAGGATAATTGAGTCCTACTAGCATTTCATTTCCCCAAGAAACGGCCAGTTAGCATTTCATCGATCACACAATTGAGTCGACGCGCAGAAGTTCTATTCATCGGAGGTCCAGTCGATAACCGGCCTACGGGGATAAGTGTTCCTGGTAAAAGCGCTTGATTTTGGCTAACCTGGCGTTTTCACTGATGCCGGGGTGGTGGATGAAGTGTGTGGTAGTGCTGGAGGCTGTCGAGGGGCTGACTTTGCAGCAGATGTCGATCAATCACCGTCATCAAGATACACGCACACGTGCGGCGGGCCTGCTGATGCTCGGACGTGGCCTCAAGCCCCGTGCCATTGCGGCCGACCTGGGCGTGAGCGGTCAAAGCGTGTACAACTGGTCGCACGCGTGGCGCGAGCGTGGCATATGCGGTTTGATGGGCTCCCACAACGGCGGCCGGCATGCGCTGTTGACTGAAGCCCAGATTGCCGTAGCCCTTGAAATCGCACGCTCCAAACCTCTGACGCTGGGACGCATCGCACAACGCGTCGAAGCCGCGCTTAATGAATCGCTGCCCTGCAAGATCGAAACGCTGGGTGAAGCGCTCAAGCGCAACGGTTTTTCGTTCAAGCGCAACCGCTACTCGCTCAAAAAAAGCGCAATGAAGAAGCGTTCGCCATGAAAGAGGCCACACTCGAGAAGCTCCAGCAGGCCGCGCGCGAGGGTGCCGTGCGGTTGTTGCATCTTGATGAGGCGGGCTTCCATGCTTCGCCGCCTGTCCAGCGCAGTTGGTCACCACGAGGTTTGCCCCATCAGGTCGAGCCGAATCATCAATGCCGTCGCAGCGTGATCGGCGCGCTGGACTTCGGCCATAACACGCTGATCCACGCCGCGCATAGCGGAACGATCAAAGCCCCGAATGTCGAGCACTTCATCGACGGCGTGCTCGCGGGCGCCGCCGGAATGCCCACTGTAATCGTGCTGGACAACGTGAGTATCCATCACGGTATTAGCAAGGAAGCACGACAACGTTGGCTTCTTGAACATAAGACGGTCCTGTTCTACCTGCCGGCCCACAGTCCTGAACTGAACATGATCGAGATCGTATGGCGGCACCTGAAATACCGATGGCGAAGCGCCCTGACATGGAAACGCGAGACCATCGACACCGAACTTAACGCACTGCTAAACAAGTACGGCCCCGATTTTCAAATAGATTTTTCGTGAACACTTAAAAACGAACTGGCCTCGGCCGGGAAGTGGCGAAAGACACTCCTCGAATTTGGGATTGGTCACGCCCGGCCCCCAAAGCATAAGATCCCGCCGCTGAAGCCTAACTAAGGCCGCCTCCCATAAAAAGAGGCTCTGTCTTGATCCGCGGCCATTGCGCAGATCCCAGCGCTACAAGACTCATCGCGTGTGCTCCTCCGCTCATGCACTGCGTCCGGCCCACAGGAATGAGCCGGCACTATCTCTCATGTCGGCCGCGCAAACCGGCGACGACCCGCAAGGTTGCGCGTGTTTTCCGGATCTGGTTCGCCGTATAAAGCCCATGAATTTGTTGTGACTTCATAGAAATTCCTTGGCTGTTCGATTGCCCTAGTATATGAAGAAATAGCGGTCTCGGCGAAGGTGGCGCGTTAGCGGCTGTCAGGTCGAGGCGCTGCAACTGACATCGATGGCGCAGCTCGAGCGCGCCTTGGCGCTGTTCATCCTGGTGGCATGGTGCATTGCCCGGTTGATGCGGCTGGGTCGTACATGTCCCGACCTCGACGCAGAACTGCTGTTCGAATCCGATGAGTGGCGCGCGGCATTCATTCTCAACAGGCAGAAGCCGCCCAGGACGTCACCGCGCCTGAATGAGGTTGTGCGGCTGGTCTCCATGCTCGGCGGCTTCCTGGCTCGCAAAGGCGACGGCGAACCCGGCGTCAAAACCATCTGGCAAGGCTTGCAGCGGGTGATGGATTTCGCCGCTGGTCTCAAGTACGCCCGCGAACTACACGAATGAGGTGTGTGTAATCAAATGCGTTTGACGTAGTTAGCCGAGTCTAGGGAGGTCTATTTTATAGTGTCAAGTTCGAGGTTAGGCGATCGTTGTGAGATTGCTGGTCATCGCGATGTCAGTGCCAGAAGTCGGCGTGTACTCAAACCACTCGGCCAAAAGGACTCCTTTCGTACCTGGCTGCACAATAGGATATGGTTGCCCAGTCGCCCCATGCGCATGCGCTATTGCACTGACCGTAACATGCTTGTCGTCGGGAATGGCAACGACCGTCTGGGCTTCTTGGCGACCGTCAATGCTGTCGAGATCCACGCCTTCATCGATCACAACCTGGGCGCCGACAACAAAACCCTTGCTTGAGTCCACTGCAATGACGACGGGGGAAGAGGTTGGCGCGAGCGAGTCGCTTGACACGGCGAATACGGCGTCTTCAATCTTGGCACCGCTTGCCGCGGGGTTCGCTGGCGGAATGCCTGGATAATTGCGATCATCGTACGCCGCGATCTCTTGGGCAATGCGAAGGTAGGGGTGCTGGGGGTCAATTGTCGCGTCCTCGAATCCGCCTTCCGCGAAACGTACCCAAGCCTCCTCCCAACCCTTGCGCACTGTCAGGACAACCCGTGCACTGCCTGCGCGCAGGAACGCCTGGCGATTCGCATCGGAATGTCGGATCCGGCGAATAAATTCCCAGCTTTGTGGTAGATCCCAGAAATACGAGTAAAGGAACGAGACGACGTTCTCCCACTCGATGGCCTGATTAATGAAACGGATCACGTCTTCGTGTTGACTGACGACCGTCCACGCCGTTTGATCCATACCCAGTGCATTTGCTGTGAAAGCGACCCCATGGGTTGGGTCCACTCCGCCAGACGCGAGAATCGCTTGTACCACGTCTGCTGGCATGTAGTTGAAGTCTGGGCCAAGCAAGAACCGTAAGACGCCCTTCATGATTTCGTCGCCTTCTTCCCGACGCAGTGTGAGGGTGTCTACGTTGTTCAGTTCGTCCTGCTTCCTTGAAATCTGTGCGGCGATCTCCTGTTGACCCGAATAAAACTGGGTCTGCGCTGCGTTGAGCAAGGCGTTCCATGCGTCACTCTTCCATTGCGCCAACGCCTGCGCTGTAGGCTCGATCGACACGGTTATCTGGACTGCGGCAACGTCGGCTCCCTGGAAGAGCATGACCACCGCCTGGTGTCCGGTCGTATGGAATAACAGCGGCTGACCATCGATACGGCTGAGCAGTTGTGAGGAGGGGATAGTGGTGTTCCCACCATGGTAGCTAAACGTGGCGCCGATCACGTCGAAGTTGATATCAACCTTCGCCGGACTCGACAACTCGGCATCGAGAACGACCTTGGTCACCCAATACCCTGGGGGGACATCAAACTCCAATGGAAAGTGGCTGATTGAACCGCTCCCCGACAGGCCCGGAACCGATGCAGCAACGACAATCGGAGATCCTTCGGGTGGCGGAGGCGGCACGCTCGCTTGGTACTGATCTGCAAGGTCCTGGACATTTCCTGCATCAACATCCGAGTGTTTCACCGGGAAAACAAAAAGACCAAGCTGGCTCTGGAGCGTGTCGATATCCGCGTACGTCTTTCGCAATGCGGCGCCGGGCTCGGGGATGACTACGTCGTAGGTGAGCCTAAGGCCATAGCGATAGAGACGAACGAGCCATTTGCGCATCAGGCTGAAGTAATCGATGCGAATCGGGTCGGTCGTGCTCTGATTCACCAGTTCTCGAGTTGTCGTTTCAGAAGTGCCAGTCACGGTGGATATCGAGATAGTGACCTTGTGTTCTTGCTTGCTTCGCGAGGACGCTTTTTGCGTCAGGGTGACCGCTTGCTTTCGCGAATCGGTTGCGGATTGCGAGTTCGAGTTCTGCATTCCGAAGGTGGTGGTACTCGATCCCGAGATGACGGGGATCCCGCCAGATACCGTGCCGGTAATGTTGAACTGATTCGCATGCTGGGCCTGAGAGGTCGTCGACTGAGTCAATTCGGTGTTGTCGGTTACACCGGTCTCACTAACGTTTTCGAGCGAGTCAGTTACGATCGACGTGAATTCCTTCTGCGTGACCGACCATTCCTTTTGAACAACAGAGGTTCTTTCACCTGGTGCCAGCGGAATCGTGCCGATCAACTCACCGCGTTCGAGTCCTGCAGGCATCATATCGAGACGCTCCAGGTTGAGCATGCCGATCGGCGTGACTGACGTATTGATACTCAGTCCTTGGTTGGCGACTGCCACAGTATTAAGCAGATGTTGCGCGAATGGCAGTTTATTCGCAGCTTCGTCGTGCTTCGCTCGCGGACGCGGTGCCTTTCCCGATGTCTCCACCGCTTGCGCACGAATCGTCTGCAGCACTTCGCCGAAGCGCTGGAGATCAGCTAAAGGCACTGCGGAAAAAGTCGCTCGATCCGGCAGCAACGACGGTAACGGTTGCCCCTCGAAATTTGAAAGCGTGTCCCACGGGAAATTTGGGCTCATTCCTGCCGCGCGCTGCCCGGCGGGGCGTTGGTCCGCCATCTTCAGTACCGACTGCCTTACGTTGTCGACCTCGCCGGGTTGAAGTCGCAACTGCCGAACGTATCCAAACTTCACGATTGATCGCCCGGAATCGGTCAAGTCGGCCTTCAGCGGAACGAGCGTGGCAGCTTGAATCGTACGGTTGGAATTCGCAAGTGTTGGGTCGCTAGTAGTGGTCGTAGTGTCAGGCATTCTCCCCTCCTTGCGAACATAAGCGACTACTCCCACCAAGTGCGCCCCGGGCAGGCGGTCAACTAGCAGGAATCATGGAGCCGTCAATGTGATTAGCGCCACTCGATAGGCGGCAACGCACTCTTGCGCTAACGGACTACCAGTGACGTTTCCCGATAAGGAGACATACAGGTCGATGTCTCTTATAGAACCTCTTAACTCTATGAGATTAAGCAAACAGTGCAAGTCGACTACCGTAGGAATGTTGACGACCGCACACAACGCACGGCTGTACGTAACCAACTGCACAGCTACCTGTGAGCGTGAGAGCCGAAGGAGTCGGGAAGTTGGCGACGGCCGAGTCGCAAATTTTGCTGGCGCGAATGGCGCGGCCGCTTGTTGAGGCGCCATTTTCGTGGCGAGTCAGTCGAGGAGGCGAAAGACGGCTACTGGCCGATTTCAGCGCATATCGCGCTGCACGTTATTGATCATCCAGTCACGTGCGATCCTTGTGCATATAGACGAGCGCTCCAGTGACGGGAAATGCCCACAGCCATCAAGCGATTCAAAACGGGCATGGGGAATGAGATCGGCGATCTGGAGCCCGACTTCGATGGGAACAAAACGGTCCGCGTTACCCCATATCAGCAATGTCGGAACATTGCTCGAAGCAAGCGTCGACCATCTGTCAGAGCGCGTCAGTGTTGCGTCTGACTGTCCGGCGAAAATCTCGGTGCCAGCATCGCGCGCCATTCGAACGAAGGTCGCCCGAGAATCGGAATCGTCGGAGGGGATGGCGTTGTCCGCGAATTCCGCAATCACGCGTTCATGGTCGCCGCTCCGAATCCTGATGGAGGTCGCCCGGACCGCTTCCGGGTTCGCATGAGCACCGGGTTGGCAGTTCATCAGCCAAAGCCCGCGCACTCGCTCGGGCGCCTTTGCAAGCACCTCCATCGCGATACATCCACCGTATGCTGTTCCCGCGAGGATAAAGTCACCACTTGTTGACGCCAGCAGCTTGTCCGCGCTTTCGGCGAAAGTTCTTTCCGCGAGCACATAGACCGAGGGTGAAACAAGATCGCTCACGCCTTCAATCTGGTCGGCATACATTCTTCCGTCACAGGGCATGGCCGGCAGGAAAATTATGGGCAGCGACATTGTGGTTCAACAATTGGTTGAGACGGAACAGTCTAACTTGGAGCGATGCTCTCATGGTCGGCGCGCGACCAATTGTCGACGATCTTCAGTAAAGGATCGAAGGGCCGAAACTGGCCGAACTCGGAAATCGACGTTGGTTGTCGGACGCCTCGGCGCACGTCAGCCTCGAACTTCTGTAGCCGACCCTTCTCCGACATACCGTTCTGCGGGCGGAATGGCCGCTAACCGTAGTTGAACCGTCAGATCGCGCCCGTGTACATCAAAGACCGCGGAGAAACTCAATCAATGCCGCGTTGACGAAATCCGGCGCCTCCTGTTGCAGCCAATGTCCTGCACGCGGAACGACCCGAGAAGCCGACAGCCTGGGCACGATCTGGGGCATGCCGTCGATAATTTCGTGCATGCCTGGCATTGCCAGACCTGTGTCTCGCTCGCCGACAAGGTACAGGGCGGGAACCTCGACGAGCAGGCCCTCCAAAGCCGATTGCACTTCCCAATTGCGATCGAGGTTGCGGTAGTAATTCAATCCACCGCGAAAGCCAGAAATGCTGAATGCTTGCACAAACTTGTCGAGGTCGGTGGGTTCGAGCCACGCGGGCAACACAGGTGGATCAATCAGAGAGTCAAGGAGTCCACCACTCCGCGGCACGAGTCCGAATGGATTGGGCGTATTTGCGTCGCGGGCTCCGACGTCGCCTGATGCGGAAAAATAGATCTTGCGCAATGTCGTGGCAACGTCACGCTCAAGTTCGGTTTCGGCCAACCCAGGTTCGGAAAAGTAATGCGTATAGAACCTCGTTTGGTCGGTCTGCGGAAAAAGCCGGCTCGGCGTCATCGGCGCGCGGCCCATCATTGGCACCCCGAGCGCAACGACAGCGCGAAAGCGGTCAGGCCGAAGCAACGCGGCCTGCCAGGCAATGGTTGCACCCCAATCGTTTCCTACAACAACTGCGTCGCGTTCTCCGAGAATGTCAACGAGCGCCACCAGGTCCCCGACAACGTCTAACGTCGTGTACTGTCCGATTGCCGTTGGGCATTCGCTTGATCCGTAGCCACGCAGATCCGGTGCTATTGCGCGGAAGCCGGCGCGCGCAAGTGCCGCCAGTTGATGGCGCCAAGCATGCGAGGTCTCAGGAAAGCCGTGACAAAGGAGCACCAACGGGCCGTCGCCCTGTTCAGCGACATGCAGGCGAATTCCGTTTGCTTCAATAAAGGTTTGACGGTATGCGGTCATGGTTGCTCTGGCAGAGAGGTATGCACACAAGGATCCCGAGATAGCGTAACATCAAAAGTTGCGCATTACCAAGCTTCCGAATATGCAACGCGATACCAGACTGGCTCGACTTCTGCACATCCTCATCCACATGCATCTTCGAGGAGGCGCGACCACCTCAGAGACGATTGCGCTGATGCTGCATACGAACCCCGTCTTTGTCCGCCGAACGATGGCTGCGCTACGCGAATCGGGGTATGTAAAGTCGACTGGTGGTCCAGGCGGAGGCTGGGCGCTCGCCTGTGACCTCAACGATCTTACGGTGAGAGATGTCTACCAGGCCATTGGACATACCGCGCCGTTTGTGATCGGCCTAGCCGACGACAATCACACATGTCCCGTGGAGGCGGCGGTAAATCGCCACATCAATGAGGCGTTGGGTTCAGCGGAAAATACGTTGCTTCAATTGCTTGGTGACAAGCGACTCTCCGAGATCGCGCACGACGTGACGTCGTCAAAGTCGCGCAAAACGAGTAGGTAATCTCGCGGAGCAACGGAATGGGTGGCAATGGAGGCAAGCATCAAGCACCTGGCCGATAGCGATTTGCGGCATGAACGTGCGTCAGCTTCCAGCCCGCAAGCGGCCGTCGGTTTGCGTGCCGTCAATGCCTCTTGTTGGCCGCTCCTTGCCCGACGCAGAAGACGGCAACTATTCCCATGAGCCTACGTCGGCGTCGTTTCCTTCGCCGCCTTGCTTTGCGTCCCGGCCGTAGCTGAATACGTCGATCTCACCATGCACACCGGGATTGAGATACAGATAAGCGTTGCCCCAGGGGTCGTCTGGCAAGCGCGCAAGATAGCCGCCTTCCTTCCAGACACGCGGTACCGGATCGGTGCTGGACTTTTCAATCAGCGCATGCAGGCCTTGTGCTTGGGTTGGATAGCGGCCGTTGTCGCGACGAAAGTTATTCAGGGCTTGCATGATTGTGGCAATGTCCTGTTTCGCAATGGTGTGCTTGGCCTCCTCTGGTCTTGTCATGATCTTTGAGACAATCAGCACGGTCAAAAGAACTAGAAGTGCAACCAGGAGGGTGATCTGGATTAGCGTGACCCCTCGTTGACGGCGGCCTTGCGGAGCAGCAACTTTCGTACGTCTTGTTTCCCTCGCTTGCATATTTTGATGAACCTGCTTAAGAGGATTGTTTGCGCGCGATACGAGCGCGCAGGCAGCTCGGAAAAGCACTGCCGCTCATTCTAAGACACCGGGGTAGCCGGGATGTTCGACGACGTCGCTCGAGTGCGCAGTTGGCTCACGCCTTGTTGAGGGCGACCCGGTTTGGATGCCTCGTATCCGTTGCATCGCCGGCATCTGAGCGACCGGATCGGAACTGGCGACGGCGGCTGTCCAGGCCGATCTGGTCGAACGAATTAAGCGGACACCGGCGACGTTATGACACATACAAAACGCTTACATCGAGATATATAGTTGATTTGTCAACTTGATGCGTGAATGGGGTCATTGTACAGCCCGCTGGTTCCCGCTATCGGTATTACCGCTGTCCTCTCTCGAGTCCGCCCGATCCTGGAGACACGCATGTTGGCAGCAGCTGCCCGGGCCCGGCTTACCCAACATTTGGGCCCTGTCATGCGTTCGCTCACCGCTCCTGTCGTACGACGAGCACTTTCTTCCTTGCCCCGTCCGTTCATCCTTGTTATTCGTGGAGTGCTGGATAGACGGAGAATGGCAGCTGTGACAACGGCGGTTGTCGGGACGCTGGCCATCGCCTTGCTGGCTGGTATCGCGTTTGGATTTGCGCGCGCCCAGATCATG
This sequence comes from Paraburkholderia flagellata, assembly GCF_021390645.1. Taxonomy (GTDB): domain Bacteria; phylum Pseudomonadota; class Gammaproteobacteria; order Burkholderiales; family Burkholderiaceae; genus Paraburkholderia; species Paraburkholderia flagellata. Next base: position 7,925 of record NZ_JAJEJT010000006.1, on the reverse strand, counting down.
CACGAAGAGTTTGCAAAGCTAAACGTGATCGCGGCTGAGGTCCTCGAGCGCAGTGAGCGCTCGAGTGCCCAGGTGCGCGCTGCAATTGCCGAGCTGCAGGCACACGATGCGGCTCCCTGCTCCCCAGAGAAGCTGGCGTTGATGGCAGAGCTCAACCTGAAGTACGGGCAACTGCAAGGAGTGGGGTACGTCGCGAACAACCGCCTTATGTGTTCTTCCTATGGACGCCATGGTGACGGCATCCTGTTGCCCGCCGCGACCTCTCAGCACACCGCGAGAGGCCCGCTCCAATTGCGCAAGGCCAATCTTTCTCTCGCCAGCAGTGTCGGATCACAACCTGTGATCATGGTCACGTCCGTCGTAAACGGATACTCGGCCATCGTTTCCCCCACCTTGCCGATCGATGTCGATACAAAGGACCCCAATGTAGCGCTCGGCACGGTCCTCTACAGTTCCAACAAAGTCAGAATGTCTCGCGGAGCGTTCAATCCGGACTGGCGTGCCATGCTGGGTGACGGCCAGCATGCAGAATTTATCGAACACGACAGGTTTGTTTCGCTCTGGCGTTCGCAAAAGTACGACTACTTCGCATTTGCCTCGATTCCTGCGGATGTAGCGAACGCGCGTATTCACCAGGCCGGCGTACTGCTCATGTCGTGCGCAGCTTGCGCGATGGTAGTGCTGATGTTCCTGACGGGCCGGTCGGCGCGCAAGGCGCTGCCGCTCTCTGAAGCGATCCGCGAGGGGCTCGGAAGAAAGGAATTCTATCTGGTCTATCAACCGCTGGTCGATCTGAAAACCGGCCGGTGGGTGGGCGCGGAGGCCTTGCTGCGCTGGCGCCGGAGCACCGGGGAGCACGTTCGACCGGATATTTTCATCCCGGTCGCTGAAGACTGCCACCTTATCGATGAAATTACCGACCATGTGTTCGAGCTGGCCGCTACGGATCTGGCTGGCCTCTTCATGAAATACCCCGATTTTCACGTTTCCATCAATCTGTCGGCGTCCGAAATGCAGTCCCCTGACCTCGTGCCACGCCTGAAGAATTTCATTGCACGCGTAACAGGAGCAAGGACACAAAACTTCGTGTTCGAGGCCACGGAGCGCAGCCTGATCAAGCCTGACCAGGCAAGGCCGATTCTGGCGGAAATACGGGAGATGGGTTCGTCTGTCGCCATCGACGACTTTGGTACGGGGTACTCGAGTCTCTCCTATCTGCAGACGCTGAGCACGGACTACCTGAAGATTGACAAGTCGTTTGTTGACGCAATCGACACCGCGTCCGTCAAGAATCATGTCGTTGCGCACATCATTGGACTTGCCAAGGATCTACGTCTTCGGCTCGTTGCAGAAGGCGTGGAGACCGCAGAACAGGCCACATACCTCAGAGACCGGGGAGTTGAGTACGCCCAGGGCTGGCACTTTGCCAAGGCCATGGCGATCGACGAACTGGCAAATTCGCTCAACCAGCAGGCGGCATTTGTCGATACAACGAGACCTCCCGCAAACTAAAAGCTGCCGGCGCATGGCCGACCGCCGCCCAACGCCGCAGACTTGCGCCGGTGCCCGTCCGGGCCGAGCGTCGATATCCGCGCATGCGGTTCGTCCTCTAGAGTGACAGTGGGAACGGGAACTTCACCGGAAGAAGGGGCTCTGTGTCCGCCTCGCGTTCTATCCCTTTCTTGAAATATACACGGTCGTTATCGTCCAGTGCCAACACCGGTGCCGACAGGAACGCCGTTCCAGAAAAGCCGGCGACGTGCAGGTTTTTGAAGGCCCCGCGAGTAACTGTGAGCATGTAAGCAATGTATTTCAGCCCTCCGAAGCCCGCAAGGTATTCTTCTGGAGGCTCGCCATACTTCGCGATGTAATCGGGAGGAATATAAATCTGGTCAATGTCCGTGGGTGGGCGATCCATAAACGAAACCCGATGCAACAGGGAGTTGATCGTGACCAGTTCAGATAGACCACCGACTAGCGACGCACCGATTGCTGGCTCCAGCCGATACAGGGAAACCTCTTCCAGCTTCGGTGGCGGCGACAGCGCCGTTCCGTCCGCGCGCAGCACGCTGAAGTAAACGTAGCCCTCGATGATGCCTTCATTGTGCATATTGAAGAAGCTGTTATCGGTGGTTGAAAAGGTCGCGTTCACGGTGAGCGGGCCGCTTGCGATGACCTCTTTGGGCCTGCCAGGAAGTGACGGAGTAGGGATATCGGTCATCGTTCATGCTGGGTTTGAGTCCGGCCACGGCGCGGCGCTACCAGAGTATTTTCGCGATGGGCGGTGCAGATGCGCTGATGGGGCTGGGCGACGTCGGGCGCCGGCCGCGCCTAACCACCGATAGGCTCGCGCGGGTGATCGGCGCAATCAGGCAGTCACCGCACAGGGTGGGCCTCGCGGCAGAGCGCTGGACGAATCCGCTGGTTCAGCGCTACATCGAGCGGGAATTCCAGATTTCCTACTCCTACTCTCACATCAATCGCCTGATCCGCGACCACGGTCTTCAACACTGGATACGCCAGGCTTGAGTCGCAACGTAGCTCGCCCGGTTTACACGGCTCCCGATCATCGACCGTCAGCCAAAACCGGATCGCGTGCGCAGCTCGTCGGTCGCGTTGCCGGACCATTGCAGCCATTCCAACGACGGCATTCCGTGCCCTCATAGCGACCGGTGGTGGCCGGCTAGCGTCCGACGACCGGGCGCGGCAGTCGTCTCGGGCGGGCGCTCGACGCAAAAGGCATAAACCGACCCTTGGCCGCCGCCCGGTCCATAAGGATGGCGAGGACCGTTCTCACTACTTCATCGGCCACTCACCCAAGGGAACGTGTGCTACTCGCCGGCGAAATCCGTCGCTTCCCAGATGCGTCTCCGCCCGACAGGCCACCATCTTGTACGCAAGCGATGGTTCGACGCATTGAACGCACGAGCGTTAGTTGTTTGCCATACTTCCGTACGAATGTCGTTACTGTCCGCTGGTTGTTCCCGTTACGTGTTCAAAGGCCGCAAGCAGCGCTTCCGTGCATGGTGTTCAACTCAAATGGGGGCGGATATGGCTTCCGGAAAAAACAGCGGCGTCAACCGAACAAGCCCAACGTATTCCTGCTTCTGTAACAAGGCGCTTGCCCAGTATGCGAATGGCCGCATCGGCGCCGACCTCGCGCGACGCGGATTCCTGATCGGCATGGGGGCGACCATGCTAAGTGCCGTGCTCCCGGAACTCGTTCGGGCGCAGGGTGCGAGTCCTGCCGCCGCTGCACCGCAGCCCGTCACGTTTACAAATTTCCGACTGTTCGACGGCAAGTCTGCCGGCCTGCGCGATGGGATGTTTCTCGTCGTCGAAGGAAGCCGCATCTCACAGCTGGGGCAAGGCCAGCCACCCGCTGCCAGCGCGAACCGCACAATCGATTGTGGCGGCAAGGTGATCATGCCAGGGTTGATCGAGATGCACTGGCACGCCATGCTCGCCTCGCTTCCGATCCAGACGATCTTGCAGGCCGACCTGGGCCTGGTGTATCTGGCTGCGAGTGCGGAAGCCCAGCGTACGTTGCTGCGTGGTTTCACGACGATACGCGATGTGGGCGGCCCGGCATTCGCGCTGAAACAGGCTATCGACGCAGGGATGATTCCTGGCCCGCGTATTTATCCTTCCGGCGCGATGATCACGACGACAGGTGGTCATGGCGATTTTCGCCCGCTCACGGACATCCCGCGTACGACGGGCGAAGTCAGTGCGCAGGAAAGGACCGGCGCGAATGCGATCGCCGATTCGGCGGACGAGGTGCGGTTACGCGCGCGCGAGCAGTTCCTGCAGGGCGCAACGCAGATCAAGATCGTGGGAGCCGGCGGCGTATCCACGCCGCGCAGCCCACTCGACATGCTGACCTTCACCGAGCAGCAACTACGAGCAGCCGTCGAAACCGCGGGCGATTGGGGGACCTATGTGGCCGTTCATGCGTACACGTCAGAAGCCGTGAAGCGAGCGGTGGCAGCAGGCGCGCAATGTATCGAACATGGTCATCTGATGGACGATCATGCAGCCGAGATCATGGCGAAGAACGGGACATGGTTAAGTACCCAGCCATTCGTGAACGAAGACGACGTCGGGCCGCTAGCGGGACCGATCCTCGACAAGTTCCGGGAAGTCATCGTGGGGACCAACAACATGTACAAACTCGCACGCAAGCACGGACTCAAGGTGGCGTTCGGGACCGACCTGATCTTCTCGCCGGCGGTGGCGGCACGCCAGGGTTTGATGATTGGCAATATGACGCGCTGGTACAACGGCTCCGAAATTTTGCGGATGGTGACAGGGGGCAACGGGGAGTTGCTTGAGCTCTCAGGAAAGCGTAACCCCTATCCCGCTAGGCTGGGTGTGCTGGAGCAGGGTGCATGGGCCGATTTGCTGGTCGTCGGTGGCAACCCGCTCGACAATGTGGGACTGCTCGCCGATCCCGACAAGAACCTGAAACTGATCATGAAAGATGGGCGCATCTACAAGGATGCCATGCAGACCTAGACCTCCTCTACAGGTTGTTGACCAGGTGACGGCGAATCATGCAGGCGGCTGGCTGGAGCGGCGCAACGTGAAGTCCGTTACACGTCGAGATTGAACAGGCGCTACTGGCAGCGGACGAACTGCAAAAAGTCCGCTGTCTGACTTGAGCTGACGTTTGAATGTCAATCAAAGCCTCCTGGTGAGCGGCCGCAGTTGGCCGACCATCGCCCCACGCCCGAGCGAGGACATCCCTCGGGCGTGGCTCGCATCCCGAAGGCATGGCCGGACCTTACCCACGACACCGTTGCATCGAGAGGGTTGCTATTACCGTCTCTTGGGGTTCCACGCTTTGTGCACGAACTCAAGACGGTTGCCGTCAAAGTCAGCGACGTTGGCGGCGTAGTAGCCGGGGGCGAAGTAGGTACGATCTGCTGGTTTGCCGTCGTCGATGCCGCCGGCTTTGATTGCTGCTGCGTAGGCGGCGTCGACCAGTTCATTCGTGTCGCAGACGATCCCGAGGTACAGCCCGGTCTCGCCGGGCTTGCGTTGACGTAGCCAGATGCTCGATCCAACCGCCTTTCCCTTGCCGTACACATCGTCACCAATCCCGTAAAGATCAGGGACGCCCTCGGGGCCCGAAGCGGAGTCGTAGTTGCCGAATACGCTCCATCCGAGTGGCTTCAAGGTTTCAGAGTAGAAGAACAGTGACTTTTTGATGTCGGTGACTGAGATGTAAACGTGGTCAATCATTTGGCCGCCTTTGACGAGGATGGGTTGGGCTGTTCAGAACTATATTGTGCTATTGCGGCGCATGTGGCAGAGGACTGAGCGTAGCTGAGCAAAGTACGGTGCCGGTCGGCAGGCGAAGGAGACTAGAGCAACATCGACGCTCGACGAGCCGCCGTCAGCCGGGATTCGCAGCACAGGGCTCCACGCCGATGGCCGATCAGCGTCACGCTTTCCATGATGATTCCTGCTCGAGATGTGAAGACCCCTACAGCGTATCCGCTCGTAGGGTGGAGGGGACCATCACATTACTGACCCACCCGCCGAAGTAAACCTGACCCACCTGGGAGAGGATGGCGGCTTTTTGCCGCCGATGCTGACTCAGGAGCAAGCAGTGGAAATCAAGGTATTGGCAAGACGGGGAACGGCGGTGCGTGAGATAGCGCGGCAAACGGGCTTGTCGCGCAACACGGTGCGCCGCTATCTGCGCGATGAGCAGGCGGCCCGTTACAAGCAACGTGAGCCCGCCGCTAAGTGGCGAGATCGAACCGGATTCGACGATCATGCGCTCATCCAGACTGATCTCGATCGCGAAGTCGTCGGTTTCGGAGCGACGTAAGACAGGAGTGCTGCCTGATCAGACGTCATGCAGGTGCCATGTGCACTCCAGGGATTGTTAGGTACGTTTCCCAACCACAGGGTATCCGCGCAGCGAGCGCAGAATCTCTGAAGCGCCACCGGAATCGAGTTTTTGGCTGATTTTTTTTCCATGCGACCTAAGCTGAGAAAACTGAGCGAGGGTCGAGTCCATGCATATCAGACGAGTCGCGACCTGCGTGCTTCTGCTTGCTGCGGCAGTGGGCGGTCGGTCCAGTGGCCCGCACCAAACGCATGGGAATGTCTGTTGATGGGCGAACCCGGAAGTAGGAGGCTGAACATCCGAGTTTCGGAGGCGCCGCGACCTTGAACTTCCGAGGACGATCCGTCGCGGCCCGTTTGGGGAGGAAAAGACGATGCAATGGTTTGATACGGTAAGGTCCGCCTTGCTGGCGTTGCCGTCCCTGGCAAAGCTCGCGATATTAACGGCAGTTGTTGTCGGCGCTCCCACGCTTGCACGGCGTCTCAGAATTCCAGAACTCATTGTGCTGCTCATTTTCGGGGTCCTTCTAGGACCTTACGGGTTTGATGTCTTCGCGCGGAACCATCCGGTTGCGCAGTTCTTCGCGGACGTCGGGGTGCTGATGCTGATGTTCACGGCCGGGCTTGAAATCGACATCGATCTGTTTCGGCGAACACGGACTCGGTCGATCGCATTCGGAATAGTTACTACCATGGTGCCGCAAGTGATCGGCACCGCATTGGGTCTGGCGTTCGGCTATCCAATTATTCCTGCTATCGTCATCGGCTCGCTGCTCGCATCGCACACGTTGATCAGCTTGCCGATCGTCACGCGCCTGGGCGCCGTGGGGCTGGAACCGGTCGTCGTCACGATCGGCGCCACTCTCGTATCGGACATGCTGTCCCTAATCGTGTTTGCGATTTGCGTGTCAATCTACACGACCGGCTTCTCGCCATCTGGCCTCGCCGTGCAAATTGCTGAGGTCGCCATTTTCGTGCCACTGATCCTGTTCGGCGGCAGCCGTGTGGGCGCTTGGGCCCTGAGCAAGCTGCGCGACAACGAGCAAGGCTATTTCATCACAATGCTTGGCATCATGGCGGTGGCTGGCATGCTCTCAAATCTGATCCAACTGCCAGGCATTGTCGGCGCCTTTCTGGCCGGATTGTCAGTCAATGCCGCGGTCGGCAAACACGCCGCGAAGGAGAAGCTGGAATTCGTTGGCAAGACCCTGTTCATCCCAGTCTTCTTCATTGTTACCGGCTTCCTGATCGCACCCATCGCATTCGAGCACGCTGTCTGGACGCACTTTTGGCTGGTTGCAGGCCTCATCGGTTCCCTGATCTTCGGAAAGGGAATTGCTGCGTTTCTCGCGGGGCGTGCATTTGGCTACTCACGTCAGGCGAAGCTGGAGATGGTGGCGCTGACGTTACCGCAGGTCGCGGCCACACTTGCGGCCTCGTTGGTCGGTTATAAAACGTTCAATGCAGCCGGAATACGGTTGCTGGACGCGAAGATGCTAAACGCAGTGCTGGTGTTACTGGTTGTGACTTCGATCCTTGGACCGCTCCTGACGGAGCGGTTTACCCCCAGACTGGTCAAGGATGAAGCGCCAACAAAGGCCCCGGACGGGGCAACGCCTGAGCCAGAGTGATTGAAAGAGGCTACTAAGGGGACCGTCACGGCGGCGCAAATTCGTGCGATCAGCCGTAGTCTGTCGGTTTTCCGAGCCCGATGACCGTTTGCGGATGCGGAGCCGACGTCTGAGTGTCCGACCGACGCTAACGGCGAATGACGCTTCGTGGCCGAACCCGGAAGTAGGGGGCGACGATCCGAGTATCGGAGACGCCATGACTTTGAACTTCCGTAGACGACCCAAAGCGGTCTCACGGGACATTTTCCGGAGAACGGCGGCTGTCAGTGATTCAACGGTCATTGGCCACAAGGACAAACCGACGAATTTCTGGTCTAAAGAAAGCCCGCACGCGCTGTGATCTCTGCGATGCTGATCGCAGCGCCGCCGGCGCCGCGGACAGATGCGTCGGCGTGATCCATGATGCGCTGCCGTACGGTCCATTAGCGGTTC